>DASWDL010000180.1:0-9645 GCA_036395315.1 Nitrososphaeraceae archaeon | reverse complement strand
CTTCTAAGATTTGATGGAGAAAGCCGGAAGTCGTGGGATCGAAGCCCACCGGGCCCGTTCTGATGCTATGCGGGGTATTTTCGGATAGTTCAACTATAGGTCGTTTTCTAAACAGTTTTAAATGGCTTCGAAAATTTGATTGGATGACAGGATTTAGCATGGTTAATGATAATCAGCTCGTAAATTTGGTAAAGCTCGCACGGCAAGAATCATCAAAGCGCAATTTTAGTCAATCTGTAGAAATGATGTTAGTCTTGAAGGATATTGACGTGAAAAAGGGATTCACTCTTAACGAGGTGGTTTCATTGCCAAATAGACCGGGGAAGAAATCTACGCTTTGTGTGATAGCATCAGGGGATATGGGTACTCGGGCACGGAAGGCAGAGGTAGATAAAGTAATTGAACCTGAAGAGTTGGATAGACTTGGCACTAACAAAAGGGAAGCTAGAAAAATAGTCAGGGCTTATGATTTTTTCTTGGCTGACACAACTCTCATGTCGAGCGTCGGTCGTTCACTCGGCCAATTTTTAGGTCCTAAAGGTAAGATGCCTTCGCCATTTCCATATGGAGCTCCTATAGAAACAATTGCTGAAAGGCTCAGAGGCTCTGTTCGCGTTAGGGCAAAGAACCAACTTAATGTATCTACAAAAATAGGTGATGAAAAAATGCCAGACGAGGAATTAGTGGCAAATGCAGGAGTAGTCATTTCTGCAGTTGAAAAAAAGCTTCCACAAGGCGAGAAGAACATAAACAATGCAATGATCAAATTTACAATGGGAAAACCAAGCAAATTATCTGCTACTGGTGACGAAAAACAGAAGGGTGTGCAATAATGGCAACACCCGGACACAAAGCAGCTAGGACTCATTACCCTAAAAGAAAACAAAAATTGTACCAGGAAATGCAACACCTTCCTAAAGAATATAGCGTTATAGCCCTTTCGAGTATGGCAAAAGTTCGTGCTGCTCAATTAATGAAGATACGTAAGAAATTCCATAAAGACATACTTATAAAAATTATAAAAAACAAAGTTGTTCAAAAATCCTTCGAGAAGGATATTGGCATAAAGGGATTAGACAAATTATCATCAAAATTAGAAGGTCAATGTGCGCTAATGTTCACCAATGTCAGCCCATTCAAACTTAATTTAACATTTGATAAAAATAAGGTCTACTTGCCCGCAAAGGTGGGCGATGTTACCAAAAAGGATATTATGGTTTCAGCCGGGAATACGGGTATATCACCAGGTCCGGTTCTTTCAGAATTCAAACAGGCAAACGTACCCACGCGAATTGATCAAGGCACAATTTGGGTTAGCAAAGATACAGTGATAGCCAAAGTAGGAGATTTGATTAACGAGAAGACCGCTGCCCTGTTATCGAAGTTAAATATCAAACCTATTGAAGCTGGAATTTCGGTACAGTTTGCAATCTCCGAAGGTTTGATTTATGAAGAGACGGATCTTAAAATTGATCTTGAAGAGTATTCAAGAGATCTAAGTGGCTCTCATTATCAAGCCTTGTCGCTAGCAATTGAATCAGCATATTTCACACCAGAGACGGTCCACGCTCTTCTCCTTAAGGCTTCGAGGCTTGCTCAATCGTTAGCCGTTGCATCTGATTATATCTCGTCGAGTACTGTTGGAGCAGCATTACTCAGGAGGTATTTAGAGGCTACACTTATTTCTCAAGCGGTGAAAGTTAAGGGATATACAACAACTTAATAACAACTAATACATGAGGCATTTTAGGTCTCGCAACAAGTAAATTTAAGCAAATCGAATATCTTTCCCAAACGCACGATTAAAGGTTTTTCGTTTACTATTAGCCACTAACCAAATAAGGCAGATAAGCCTTCCAGAGCCTCTTCCTCCTTCTTTTCTTCTTTCTTTTCTTCTTCCTTAGCTTCAGAGGGCGTGGCCGAAGAAGTGCCGGAAGCTGGAGCTGGGCCTGATGCTACAGCAATGGGCGCCGCCTTTAATGCTTCATCGATATTTACTTCACTTAAGGCCGCAACAAGAGCCTTAACCTTAACTTCATCTGGTGTTGCACCGGTTGCCTTAATGACATTACTTACATTGTCTTCTGTAATACTCTTTTGCAATTTATGCAAAAGCAATGCAGCATAAACGTATTCCATTGTTAAGGAAAGGTCTGTCTTTGACCATAATATAAAACTTTCAAATGAGTTACAATATTCTTGTACTGCGGGCTACGGCATATAGATGATCTTTCAAGTCTCTTTCGTACAAAGAGTTCATTTTTTCCAATAAAATCGCCCTTGCCTGAGATCTGTCTTCCTGGGTATGAGCCCGCAGAACATTCGCAAACATTTCAGGAAGGTTTTCCTTTATCCATCCATCTAAAACGTGGTACCGCTCTTCATTAATCCAAGTAACTTTCGAAGTCTTCTCATCAACTTCTTCAAAAAATGATCCAGTTTCTACCCTGTCAATAAGCATGAATATACAATTATTTGGATCAGGGCTTAGGAGTACTTCCTTAGGTCGCCCTTCCCCCTGCCCGGATTGAACTTTATTTATTAAACCTACTGGGATAACATAGAAGCCTTGAACACCCACCTTTGTACCATCAGTAGAAGTTACACGCCCTATTATGAGCCGCGTAGATTTGTCAAAGAATTGAGAAACAAAAACATATTCTCCGGTCTTTATTTTTCCTTTAGATCGACCAAACATGTTTAAGTTCCTTCGACCAAAATATTTATTATTTACGATATTGAGAAGAATTTCACACGATCCTTTCGTCTAATTGCTCTTTCTATGACACCTGATTCAAAAAATATATGAGAAGCTCTATGGTACTCAGATATTGTCACTAACCAGAGTATTTGTTTCAGCAGAAATAACCGCAAAGGAAGAGCTCTTGAAAGAACAGCACGAACTTGTTAAGAGGGCTCAAATGAATATGCCGAAAATAAAAGTTGTCGACCAAGAAAATTTCCACTTTACCATTGTTTTTATAGGAGAAGTTGACTCGTCATCGCTTGAACAAATTATCTCGGATCTTTCAAAATTCAAATTCAAATCCTTTGATTTTAATTTTTCAAAAATCAGTGGGTTCCCAGATTCGAAAAATGCCAAGATAGTTTGGATAGGTGTTGATAAGGAAGCAGATAGGAAAATTTTTGAAATTCAACAATCTGTCGTGCAAGAATTATCCGCCTTTGCTCCTAAGGAGAAAAATACCTTCGTTCCCCACATAACATTATTTAGAATAAAAAGCGGAGCCGTCAACTTGGAGTCCATAATGGAAAAAAATAGGTTTCAAATCAACATTCAGGATCGAATCAATGAGATAGCCTTAAAGAAGAGTGTATTAACCCCTTCTGGACCTAAGTATTCTAACATTATTACAGTGAAGGGTGTATGAAACAACAAGAAGTTATAGCAATAGCTATGAAAATTTGCCAACCTACTATCTCGTCGGCCGAGAAAATGGAGAAAGTCTCATCCCTAGTAATTGAAAAAATGAAAGGATCAATTAATCAATTAGCAAATGATAAAATAGTAGGATTCTCTCTAGGAGGCTCATTTGCAAAGGGGACGTGGGTTAACGAAGATAGGGATTTGGATATTTTCGTGAAAATCGACCCAAGTAGGGACAAGGAAGAATTTGAAGATTTAGGAATAAAAATTGGGCGATTAGTATTGGGCGATTATAAACCCTATC
This sequence comes from Nitrososphaeraceae archaeon, assembly GCA_036395315.1. GTDB lineage: Archaea > Thermoproteota > Nitrososphaeria > Nitrososphaerales > Nitrososphaeraceae > TA-21. Next base: position 5,953 of record DASWDL010000180.1, on the reverse strand, counting down.
TCCGTTACTCAGAACATCCATACGTAGAAGCCGAGATTGGCGATATTAGAATAAACATTGTACCATGCTATAATGTCAAACTAGGAGATTGGAAAAGTGCCGCTGATAGGTCACCTTTTCATACAATTTTCATGCTAGAAAGGTTAAGTGACGCCATGAAAAGTCAGGTCAGAATTTTGAAAATGTTTCTCAAATCTATCGGCATTTATGGTGCACAACTTTCAGTAGGAGGATTTAGCGGTTACGTTACGGAAATTCTGATCTTAAAATACGGGTCATTCTTACAGGTCATTGAATTAATCGCCAGTTTAAATCATGAAAAGTTTGTTATAGCGCTAAGTAGTCCTAATCTAGAATCTATTGATGCATTTACCAGTAAAATTATAATCATCGATCCGATCGACAATAATAGAAACCTAGGTGCAGCGATATCAGCTGACTCTTTAGGCAAATTCATACTGGCCGCACGTTCCTTTCTTGAGAATCCGTCTCTTGAATTTTTCAAAAAGGCTGAAACCAGTTTGGATAACAGGATTATAGAGAAAATAAAAGCAAATCTACTTGTTGTAGAATTTGAGATTAGGAAAAGAAGCCCTGACATATTGTGGGGTCAGTTAAAGAAGAGCTTGAATGCACTATCCAAACAGTTAGATATGGCTGGATTTAACGCAATAGGAAGTACTTGTATTACGGATGAAAAAAAATATGCCGCCTTTGTATTTTTTATGGAATTTATGGAACTGCCTCCTTTCTGCGTTCGGCCTGGCCCAGAAGTCTTTAGGAAGGATGATACAGAAATATTTTTGTCAAATAAGAAGGATGATTTGGTTCCATTCTGGATTAATCGAAACATGAAAGTCCTTACGATTTCGAAAAGGAGCAAGGTACATGCGAAAGATTACGCTTCCGAAATTCTATCTGGAAAAGTCGCGGGTGTTGGACTAAACAAAGATGTCGCGGCCGATCTACGTCTAGGCTTCAATATTTACAGTGGGAACGAAAGGGAGTTAAACAAATCTATTATTTTCGCCTTAAGTAAGTTAATGCTAAATGATAGAAGAATTATCAACTCTGAAAAAGGAAGAAGACATTAGATTAATCCTTACGTTTCCTTCTTTTGAAGATAAAGAATACGGCATTAGGATTAGAGAGTTAGAATCTTTGGAGCTCACATCCATTTTGTCCTATGGTAACACGAGAATCGGTAAAACATCCATATTAGGAAAAGGATGTGTAGGTTTAGCAATTCCAGTCATTTACAGAAAAAAGATTTGTGCCCTCAAAGTTAGAAGAACTGATGCGAATAGGCCACATATGTATAATGAAGTACTCATGCATTCTCTTGCAAATTCGGTTAATGTGGGTCCGACTTTGATAGATTTTACAGAGAATTTCATTCTAATGGAGTTTATAGAGGGCAAGAATATCTTCGATTGGTTTAGCTCTGAAATAATAGATAAAGCCAGTCTTTACCAACTAATAGTATCTACACTAAAGCAGTGCTATGCACTAGACCAAATAGAATTGGACCATGGACAACTAAGTTGCCTAAAACGTCATCTTATTATCTCTTCCCAGGGCGAACCGACTATAATAGATTTCGAAAGTTCGAGTGTGATTAGAAAAACAACAAATGTGACGTCTGTTGTACAAAACTTCATTAGCTCGCCTTTTTTTTCCAATAAATTTGGTTGTCGCTTATCAGAAGAAAAAAGAAAGGATCTAATACAATTGCTTAGAGAATACAAGAAAAACAATACAAAGGACAGGTTTGTCAAAGTCTTGGATTTTTTTTATGCTATATGTTGAAGTCATAAGTTGTATACACTAAAGTATTATCAGTACCTAAGAAGCTTAGATCTTACTAAAAGGCGGCTATTCGAGCGTTATTAGTAAAATAAAATATTATCATATGCACTCTAAAGGAATAAATACAAAAAAGTACCTTTTTGCAGGATTGGATCTAACAGAACAGTGGGAAGGGAGATGATCTGTCCAAATGTAGAGAAAAGGAAGTTAGAGTAAGACTCACATGATTCAATTAGGTGCCTTTGACATCTCGCGAATTGCTAATTTTACCGTATCAACATCTAAATCAAGCTGATCAGCAATCATCTCTTCGGATATGCCCGATTCGAATAAATTTCTAAGTATCTCTAGCTTTTCTCTATCAAGAGGAGTGGAAACCTTGCGCAATTCCAAACCTGATTCGATTTCTTTTACGCTCCTCTTTAACTTCGACAAAAGATCATCTAGATCTCCTGAGATATCAGCAGATAAAACTAGAACTTGATCCTTTAGCGGCATACTAATCATTCTCACCTTTTCGTAAATATATATTACGAAATCCAGGTTTCCGAGCTCTTGAGTGAACATCTTCCGTAGGTCAACAATGTATGCTGATTGTGAGAAGCTTATTTCCGGATCCCTTCCTTTCAAGTGTTCATCCAATCCCTCTCTCATTACACTAGCATATAGATGACCGGATTTTTCAACAATCCCAGAAAATCTAATACTTCCATCAATATTCAAAATCATCCTTGAAAATTCTTCAGCGTTCATATGGAATTGCATTAAATTAGGAAGGAAATATAGTTTTGGCTTTCGTTTAGTAAAAACATGTCGGAAATTATTAATGAAACTGAGGTGATAGGCGCAAAAGTCTGGAAAAATTCCAAATAGTAGATATGGTCGCAATTAATAACTTATATTTATGGATTTTTCAAAATCACATTTAATAATCCACTTCCAGCTTAACACCCATGAGTTGGGTAATGCACGAAATCCAGATATAACTCGTCATATTCTATTCGCTTGGAGTTTACATGGCTGAAGACACATCTTCAACTGCATCAAATACGATTCCGTTTCCCACTTTGACGATTATTTACTTAGTGGCAGGAGCGGACTCTGTTGTGGATGAAATAAGTCAAAAATATAATAATATTACTGTAGAAGATTGCCAAGGATTCTTTAACGATGGAGTAAAGCAAAATTACAAGAAAATTACAATATGGAGCCAAGGCATAGACACTCTTTGGTTCAACGCCGTAATTGCTAGGATTAAAGAAATCGGTAATGTAGAAACAGTGCCTATCGTATCAGGAGGAATCATGTATTCTGTGTGACCTCGCCATGTGGTAAGGTTAAGGAAGATTTCTAAACTGTTGAAAGGATATTTGACAATCTATTCTCGATGGCGAACGACAACATGTTAAGCACGAAACGATTTTAGCCGTAAGTTGGAAACAAATTAGTCTAATTAGCCTAATTAGCCTTAAAGCCGTCATTCACATTGACTAACCCGCGTCTAGGCTGAGTCTGGAGTATCTTTTTTCAGCTCTATAAATAAATTATCTCCAACTTCCGGGTGTCCCATCATTTCGTATCTTCTTTTAGGCATGGTTACATGAAAAAGCGTTTGCGGGTACGACTTAATTACAGTCTGGGGTTGAGCCCTTAAAATTGCCTCCAAAATCGGTTTCAGCTGTTGTCTGACCTCCACGTCAGTTATAGCTCTGTCTACAGCCTCTAACATTAGCTGTTGTTGAGAAACCGATTCTAACTCAACATCTTCCACCAATGACAATGTAACAGTCACGCCATTGTCGTTAAGTTGGGTGATCTTATATCTGGTTTGTATTTCCTCCAATTTCGAAGATAACGCAAGACTTCTTCATATTACTGTTTACTTATCAGATTACAGTTAGAATATAGATTCCAATTGATGAATCAATTAACTTGACTAAGCATCAAACAATAAACTAATGCCTTAATTACAAATATTATGAAAATAGATCACACTTAAATTAACTAGTAGTATATCCTATGTCATTAGAATGAAGTACAGAAGCCGAACAGATATTCTTGCATCCATCTTGGATTCTGTCAATAATATCGAAGGCGCAGGGATTACTACAATAATGTACAAATCCTTCCTATCTCATTATCAATTGAAAAAATATATGGCGATTATGCTGAAAAATGATTTGATACGTTTCGACGACGAACGACGGATTTATAAAATAACTGACAAAGGCATTAGATTTTTGCAGTTGTTTACTCATATGAATGAATTAGTCGGTGTAAACAAGGACCAATAAATCGGACAATCCCTTACCGCATCCTGTAAACACTGTCCAATCGTAATCGTCAGTATTAAACGAATGAGGCACATTATGTTTTTTCTGCCTGAAATAGGGAATAAGCAGAAAAAAGTGATCGGATATAACGCTTTGGCAAATCCGAAGCAATATTGACTCGTTCCATTCAAGGCTTCGAACACAACATTCTATCTTTTTTTCAAATTTGATTTTTAGTCTTCTACGGTTACAGTTCCTCTCATTTCAGGATGAATTGTACAATAATATTGGAAAGTCCCTGCTTTGTCCGCAATAAAAGTAATAGACTGTGATTGGAAATACCCTAAGTCTTTAGTATGTACTTTGAACTGATCTATATTGAAGTTATGTTTTGAGTGCGTATCGAAATCCTCATTAATTACATGAATCGATTCGAGGCTACCCTTTTTCAAAGAATATACGGGATTAACTGATGCACTTCCGCCTCTTGAGCCCTTGGCACCTCCAGCGGATTGACTTACGAAATAGTATCCGCCCTGTGCCGAGTGCGTCGCCTTGATAAAATTGTTTCTAGGTGCTGCAAATACTGGGACAGTCCCGTTTACTGGAATCATAGATTGGACTCCTGCATATGCAATTAAAGAAATTATAATTGCCGCCGCTGGTACACCGATAATCAGACTTTTAGAAAGCCTAAACTTTGATTTACGCGCGTTTATGCTATTATTGTACGATTTTTTCCTCTTATTCATTTCATTTATTCACCTGCTTGTGATTATTTAGAATATATGTAACAAAGTTAATGGACCATAAATACGTTTTTGATAGGGTATGATCTCAAATGTAGTTTAAATCGTATTGAAAGACTGAAATTATTTCGTACTTGTTCCGGAACGAGTTTTCACACCATACTTAGATATTTGAAGCTGATCATGTATTGTACCTCAAAAGAGATATTCACTTATAGAAATAACCTAATTCTACGTAGTTTCAATCAAGCAGGAGTATTTTTGGGGGCTCCCACGACTTTAAATAATCCCATCCATCCTTTGTCAGTAAATTCCGTTTGATGTGTATGGAACATATATTCGCCCGGATAATCATATTTGAATTCAATGATTCCTCTGTCACCCTGGGCCAATGTTACTATATCTGTCATGTAATTGAGCTTTTCTTCTGTTCCATGCATATGAAATGAATTCATTAAATCAAATTCCAACATGTTTACGAGGTATATTCTATATGGCTTTCCTGTTTGTAATGGTATTGGGTGTGTCATATAATCGAAGGCTTTTCCATTCACAGTATAAATTTCGTTATCTCTTTACACATCGTCGACATTCGCAGGAACATCTTGATTATCAGCATTCGGAGGAGTCTGTTTTAACTTCTTGATTTTCAGTATGTCACCTTTATCTTGAGGTTGTTGATGGTCTTTTACTAACACTGCTTTGGAAATTTGTTGGTCGTTATTAGATTCCTGTGCAGTCGGGATAGTTACTGGTCCTTCCTGATCAAAATTTAAATCATATCCATTCATTAACATAGCAAACTCGGTCATCTGTGGCCTGGGAGTCTTAGGATCTATTATGAGCATTCCATATAGCCCTCTATTGATGTGGTCTGCAATTGGTTCTACATGACAATGATAAGGAAAGACGCCATAAGGCTTTGCGATAAACATACACAAAGCTACCTCCTGGGGTATTGCTCCTCCTTCATAGCCACCCATCGATACCCCATCCATTATCGCTGCATGGATAGAATGAAGATGTAACGAATGGGCATGTTGATTTCCTGGGCTATTTATAACCTTAATCCTTACATGATCGCCTTCTGTGACTCGCATTGTAGGGCCGGGTATTGTTCCG
>DASWDL010000179.1:0-6642 GCA_036395315.1 Nitrososphaeraceae archaeon | reverse complement strand
TTCGAACTCCGGTTTCGGGGTTCTTCGTTACAGTTATGCCAAAAGTGATAAATTTTCCAGCATCTAGCGGAAATGATTTTATAATGGGGAATAGGTTTAGGGAAGCTTGACCCTGATTTAACGTAACTTCATTCACTTGCCCGTTTTCGACCTGTTTTGGGCTATAGTCCGCTAACTCCGATAGCTTAGGCAACATTTTCAGCTTGCCAAAAATGCTTGAAGGCATCTTCATCTGGGTCATCATTGTTATACGCTCCCCTAATTCTCGAAAGTCGTCCATATCCAGTGCCAATTTTAACCTATCCATCGACCCAAATGCGTTACCAAGGACAGGAAATTTATATCCATCCACGTTTTCAAATAATAGTGCAGGTTGATTAGTCTTGTACATAAGTCTTCTAAGTATTTCGGCTACTTCAAGGTCAGCACTTACCTTTGATCTGACCTTTATTAATTGACCATTTCTTTCGAGAGCATCTACGTAATCATGGAGGCTTTCAAATGTCACTTTCTTATTACTCTACGCACAAAATATTAGTTTTACCAATTTGAGGCTCTTCACGTTGATTTTCGTGTATATAATTGTAAAAATAGATTACCAAAGTCAATACAGATTATTAACTTTCTCTTTTTAATATCTACCGCCAATAGTTTCTTGTTAATTGAAAGTAAACCTTTCTAGAATAAAATATAAAATAAATTATAATCCTGTAAATTACAACTCAAGCACTGGTAAGTACGAAAGTGAAAATCAAGCTTATCAGTTTTATAGACAGGCTAAGACTAATCAATGGAAATGCGATAAATGTATTCAAAAGTTCAGTACATTCAAAGAATTGAGAAAGCACAAATCGGATGCCCATGCATATTGATTGTTAACATTTCAAAGAATTTGGAGCTAACGCATTAAAGGTAATAAAACTTGCATTAAGTACCTCATTCAATCATAAGTGATCATTACTAAAAAGGAGTAGCTAAATTATTAGCCAATTCTCATTCAAGGCGGTTCAGTAAAAATCGGAGAATCCTGGCTGTGGCCCCCCAAATTATATTATTTTCCCAACTGATAGGCTGACTTTGCCGCGGCTGCGCATTTATAGATCGCACAATATTTTTGGGGTTCGCCCGTAGCAGATTCTCAACAGGGATACTAAATATTTCCTGTACTTCTTCATTAGGTTGAGTATGAGGCATTCTCTCCAACATCGCTACATACGGATAAATGAAATAATTTGACGTTAGGGTCTGAACAGGTTCTAATGCCCCTAAAATAAATTCTGGGGAGATGTCGATTCCTATTTCTTCTCTTGTCTCTCTTAAGGCAGTATTTAAAGGGTTTAAGTCCTTAATGACAAAGTTGCCACCTGGGAAAGAAATTTCGCTCGCATGAATTTTTAAATTTTCACTCCTTTTAGTAAAAAGTATTGAGGGTTTACTGTCGGATCCGTGGATAATAACAAGAACACCGGCAATTTTATCTTGAACAATAGAATGGTAATCTGGTGAAGTAGAGGCCTTCCTTTTTAAATTTTTACTGAGGGCATTGTGGATGGTATCAAAATCTAGCATAATTGTTACTTATTGGATTATACACTTAAATTTATCAAATCCATTTTGAATTAAAAATGTCATTATTCATGGATGCCTCTGGAGGTCTTGCCAAATACTTATTAAAAATAATTATTCCGAATTTTTGTTATATATATGGAATATTTTCAGGGATCGACCTCCTTACTTTCAGTACAATTATAGAGAGATAGACTTTATGTCTGTAGCATCAAAATTACTCTATGAGCTAAATCCTCCAAAATTATTCACGAGTCATCAATTTAACAAGGTTGATTTAGATCTTCAAATGCGGGTATTTATAGATCGAGCATCATCTGTATTAGAATTCGTATCTGGACTACACATAACCGATAGTGTATTGGGTATCCCTAGGGTATCTAGTATAAGCGCAGCCTCTGTGTTAAGGGATGAAGGAATAAAAACGAACCTGACTTGCAGCCTCCGTATATCCGACAGGAATTTGATTTCAATATTTCAATTTTTAAGTGAAGCGATACAGTACAAAGTACAAGGTGTCCTGATATTGAGAGGTGATCTACCATATTGGGGTCCAAGTTTTACTACTCTTAAGGCAAGCGATATTATCAAGAAATTGTATATGTATAAAATCAATGAAGAAATAGAATTGTACTTATCTTCGCCTAACAGGATCATCCGTAACGAATCTTTAGGGAAAAAGTTAAGTTCAAAGCCTCATGCTTTGATTACGCAATCAATTTCATCAATATCTGATTTGAGTAACATTGTAGGCCTTGCTGAACCTTATGGCATAAAGATTATTCCATGCATTATGTGCCCATCAGCTAGAAACCTTTCATCTGCATTAAAAATTGGGTTGGATTGGTCGAGTTACTATCATAATCCCTTGGAGTTCATAACAGAAGCTGCTAAGATATCTCACAAAGTTCTTTTGTCTTCACCTAACAGTTTCAATGACGGCCTAGATCTTATGAGAAGTCTGAACGAAATCGATCTATAACTCAGAGGCCTTCCGCGGGATTGATACTTCAGTCTTCAATTCATCTAATACCTTCCTATAAAATGGTTGGAGGCTATCATCTTCGCTGAGCCGGGGCCTCCTATACGGAATAGGAATTTCTCTCTTTACATGCCCAGGGCGATTAGTAAAGACAACCACCCGATCTCCAAGACAGATAGACTCTAGGATATTGTGGGTGACAAAAATTATAGTTTTTCTGGTCTTAGACCAAATTAATTGAAGTTCAACTGACAATAGATCACGAGTTTGTGAATCGAGAGCCGCAAACGGTTCATCCATTAATAGAATTTCAGGGTCCATGGCTAATGCTCGCGCAATAGAAACGCGCTGTTTCATACCTCCTGAAAGCTGGTAAATAAAAGAGTCGGCAAACTTAGTCAGCTGCATAGTTTCAAGGTAGTGCATAGCAATTTCTCTTCGTTTAGGTTTAGTCAAACCAGCGATCTTCAGACCGAATTCTACATTGTCAATGACCTTCAACCAGGGAAACAGTGCATTCTCTTGAAATACCATAATCCTATCTGGTCCGGTTCCATCAATGGGTTGTCCGTTTAATATTATCTCTCCTTCAGTAGGCTTATCCAAACCTGCCAGGATGTTCAAGAGCGTAGATTTACCACATCCTGAGGGACCTACAAAACACACGAACTCTCCTTCCTCTATACGAAGGGAAACATTCTCAATAGCGGTGACATAGGTTTTCGAAGAATCAGTCGACCGGAATCTCTTACTAACGTCCTTAAGTTGAAGTTTTGTCATCTCTTAGTTTACCTAAATTCTAAAATACGTTAATAAAAAGGTGTGCGGCATGATTATAAATCCCCTGCACAATTCGATGTTTATTATCATAACGCAAATTGTCCCCATAGTAAATCTCTTCAAGTCCTAGGTTGCTAGCATGAAGTCAAAATTTTCAATAAAATTAGAAAACAACCTGTCCATGATGCGTCTATCCCTTGTAATTAAATCAATGTCGTTATAGTGATCTATGATCAAGTGAGCATCAAAATATAGTTGCTTCCGAACCAATTTATTCAATAATTCTAAACAATAGCAAGAATAACTATCGCCTTTTTAAAGCATTTATTATTTCATCCAATGAAGCATTAGTTTTAAATCCTCGAGAATTTAATGCAGCCCTAGAGGCATTAAATCCGTAGTCTTCGAGAGTACGGATTACGTCAATTAAAGGTGGAGGACTCGTCTTTATCTTCGAGCATATATTGTCCGTAAGAAAATAATAAGGTTGTTGGATTTCTGTAATCCCTGTATTTAACAAGCCAATCACAGACTTTTGAAGATTAGGAGATTTTTGGAATGTAACTAGCTTGGGTACTATATCAATCATGCTTTTCAGAAATTGTATATTGTTAATAGACCCTTTCCAGAGAGGACCACCAATAGCACGTTTGGAACCGCAGCGACTACAAGAATTTGAGTCACTTGTGAATTCTAAAAGCTCGCGATGGCCACATTTAAAACAATGGCCTATTTGGCCTAGCTTGGAAACCAGACGGTTGGCTTCAGTATTAGTGACTTCTACCTTCAGATATGTTCTCATGAAATGTAAATAAGTGTGTGTAAATATCGGAGAAATGCTTAGATCAAGTCGAGCGGCTGTAATCGCTATTAAAGCGATCAACAGGCGAATTCCCGTTTCATTTGCATATTCGTTGTTGATAGGAAATCCATGATATTTGCGGTAGCAGACTTTTGGATAAACCCCACAGAGAACTGCTGTATCCGTCGCAGTTACTGATATTATACCCCCGTCGTTAACGGCTCTAAGTACACAATCGACATAAGGTGCTGGGCTTCCAAACGGATCCAAATCCACAATATCGTATCTTTTTCTTCGATGATTCTTTTCATTCGACATGAGAAAGCTACATGCTTCGCCCAAATGGAAATGGCATTTTGTTTCAATTGAATTTAACTTTGCCGCTCTTCTAGCGAATAGCAGCGCAAGAGGATTGACATCATTCATCCACACATCTTCTGCTGACCCCTCGACGGCAACACGGAGGCCTCTAGCACCTACCCCGCATAGAGAATCTGCAAAAGTCACTATCTCATCTGATCTAAGTGCAGAAAAAGTATTGTAAACTAGGATTGATAAATCTCTATTTTTCTTTGCAACGGGATTAAAAAATGCGGGAACTTTTGGAGGAATTTTATCAGTAATAGAGCTTCTTGGGACTAGAAGTCTCGTCTCTCCTTCAATGACTTCAGACGTAGAAGAGGACAACAGTTAGTTTTTTAATACAACCTATTACTAATGTTATCATTCGATCATCTAACAACTCAATAGGGGAATTCAAATTTGGCTATGAAAGTAATGAATGTCCAAACGATTTCTCAGACAATCTCATTGGCGGAGTCGATGAAGCCGGTCGAGGCTCTTTAATTGGGCCCATAGTAATAGCTGGAATTTGTATTAGGGCCTCACAACAAGAGGAACTTAGGCAAATTGGAGTTAAGGATTCGAAGCTGTTAACACCCGGTAGACGCCGTTCAATGATTTTCGAATTAGTAGAACATACAAAATGGCTATGTATATGTAAATTGACTCCGGCTGAAGTAGATCATGCTGTTCTTTACAACAGTCTTAATCTGCTTGAAGCACAAGCGATGGCAGCAGTAATAGAAAACATTATGCCACACGCAGTTTTTGTTGATTCATGCGATATAAATCCAATTCGCTATCGTAAATCTATATCGGAATTCCTAAATTTTAATAAGCCAGAAAAGATATTTTCATTGCACCACGCCGAAAGAGTGAACGTTACTGTCGCAGGAGCTTCCATTCTAGCAAAAGTAATTCGAGATAACGAAATATCAAGAATTAATGAGAAATACGGCGAGGTTGGAAGCGGATATCCGTCAGACAAAAAAACAATAAAATTCCTGAAAACTTGGATGTCCAAAAATGATGTAGCGCCGTCCTTTGTCAGGAAATCGTGGAAGACAATGAAACGCTGTTTGATAAAAGATTTTTGATTTACTTAGATGATTTTGGGTTATAAATTGCATGTACCATTGTATGATCTTTGTCGAACGGATTTAAGCACAAAGTCTGTAATATTGAAAAACTATTTTGCTCTAATTTCCTAATCTCCTGCTTTACGACTTTTCTAGGATCCATTGTAACATCTATACTTCTTGTTTTTATTACTAATAGCAAAATTCCCCCAGCCTTGAGATAGACTACGCAATTTTCAACTGCAATTACTGTCTGATCAGGTTGAGCAATGTCACAATATACGATATCAATTATGTCAAATATGGAAAAATATTCTCGGGGTTTCCTGGCATCAGCAATAATAGGTGTAATGTTTTGCCTTTTTGACGAAACATTAAAAATTAGTTCCCTTGCGACACGGGAAGATGATTCTATAGCAAATATTTGTCCGGAATTGCCTACTATGTCTGATATATGACTGACTGTAGTACCTGTCGACGCTCCCAGATAGAGTATCTTTGACCTTGGCAATAATTTGACATTAAGCCCTTTGATTATTGCCGCAGCCAACTTGCTTCTAAACGGATCCCATAACCTAAATTCTGAACCTTCTTTTAGGACCAATTTCTCACCATAAACACTATTTCCTCTTGCAAGATTTACAGTGGCCAGATGCTGACGGTTATCAGACCATATAAGATTAATGCCTTTTTCTTTTTCCAAATTGGTCCGATCTCTTCTTGTAGCCGCCTTTCCTTTTTGACCAGTTGTCTCTGTTTCCTTTCCAGGGATATTGTTCTTTCTTATAACTACGCGACAATCGATCTCGTGTTTCATTATGGGAAACTGCTCGTGGACTACTCTTTTGAATAGCTTCGATTCTTTTATTGAGACGCGTAATAATATCCTCTTCCATAAGAGTATGACGATAAAAGTCAACACGTGCTGCTATTGCAATCTTTGATGCCAGTGCCCTAGCTATTTTACCTCTTTGCCATTTTGGTGCGGCATGAACAGCAGGATGTTGAAATAATAATCCATGTTTCGGTGGTCTTGCCCCAGTCTTCAGGGCCCTAAACAACGCCTTTTCCGCACCTAATATCTGAATAGT
>DASWDL010000178.1:0-11194 GCA_036395315.1 Nitrososphaeraceae archaeon | reverse complement strand
ACAAGACCAACGAAAAAGGATTGAACCTCTTAAAGATGCATAACGAAATTGGAGAGCTTTTACAAACTTCAGTAAAGGAACCAATAATACAATAAAATAAAAGCAAATCTTGATAGATATTCGGAAGTAAGTAGAAATCTTAAAGCTGGGTTATTGTTACTGTTAATGGAAGTCCTCTTACAGAACTATTAGCCTTACTAGAACCATCGAACCCGATATAATCTTTACCATTATTAGTAACATACTGATATATTATTGAGTGGAGACTTTTTCTGTTTGTTTCATATTCAAATAGGAAATTTTAGGATTTTTTTGAAATTAGAGGACTTTTACCTAATGAGTTCGAACCCCATTCTCCTTGAATCTAAGTAATCTTGGAGCTGACACCGATAATTGTTCTATGTGGTTTATAATGTACCTTATTTCTACATAATTAGAGAAGATATAATTGTTAGAAAAGACATTGAAAAGTATCGAGCCCTTTACATCAAGCGCAGAAAAGAATTCGAGATTCTGTATAGGGTGCGGAGAACCTGCAACCATGTTAGTCAAATACAGTACTGAAGGAGCAATAATAATAGAGAAGTATTGTGATAGATGCGCTAAAGCAATTGAAGATAGTTCGGCTAATTAATGCCAAATATATTTAGTCACAAACAGCAAAATAGAGCAACAAATATGTTAGATAGAAGGCAATTTGTCGATAAGATGCTTAGATCCTCAAAGACGGTAGGGTAAATGCAATTGCCAGGAGGATAGATTATAATTATTTCAATTATTGTTCTACCTGCGAATGAAATATCCAAAAGAAATTCTGCGCTGTAAAGACTACAAACAAAAAATTAGGGTTAAGCCATGGCATACATGGCATCGTTCCAAAATATTGGATTCCAAAAGAATCTAATTATTTCTGAGAATATTGATGTTCTGTGCTAGCGAGCCGCCATAAGGGTTATAAAATTAGAGCGGTAGCGTTATCAGTTCCACCGAACCCAAATCACAAGACACTCGTTCATCTAATTGGCTCTAAAAATCATATCAAATTTGATTCACGACCTTCTTGGTAGCATTTTAGGAAAACTAGTTGAATCCGCTTACAAGCAAGGTTCAAATCCCACCCAATCTAAAATTCTTAATTCACTATGCAATTTATCGGCTTTGAGTATAGCATGAGTTTGATTTGTTTTAAGTATTATTTCCTTCTTGTTCTCAGATAGAACGTAATTCCTGCTATTAGTGCTATCGCTACTGTCAGATAGGATACTAGGGATTGAGTGAAGGTTAAGCTATATTTTCCGCCCCCAACAGGAAGTTCAAAGTCAACTAATAGTGGTTTTTCAGCGTATGAACGATCACCATTTATCTTTGACTGAAGAGTCACAAGATAGGTCCCTACTTTGGGAAATGTGTAAGAAAATGTCATATCACTGAATTCATAGAATCCATAAGGAAATCTCTTTAATATCTCTCCAGTGTCCTTTGTTTTGATAATAAGAGAGGCGAACACTGCATTAATGTTTTGATCATCCTTTCCAAGAATACTAAGGTTAATTTTTGTAGAATTATCACCAGCTATTGGTATGGCGGGATATGGCTGGAATACTATTTTATAGTCACCTGCAGTCTTATTCTGAAGAACAGGAACACCAAAAAAATGCGCACTCGCATGCTGATATATTAAAACTGATTCAGAATTATACTCAAAACTCCAAACAATGACATTAACAACTGACAATATGAGCAAACTTAATGCTAATACTTTATCCATCTTGACAAGGGTAACTTCTCATAATAATTAACTTTGTGTGATGATTAGGATAAAACCGAATTGTTAAAAAAATTCTTAAACGTAGGAATTATTATTTAATTTATGCTATCATCAATACTTTGAACACACAGAAACAATCGGATTGAGGAATTAAATATGATATGTAAACATTACGACAATTATTAGATTGGTTCAAATGAAACTACGAACTGTTGCCGTCTTAACTCTTATCTTGGCTTCAAGCTTGAGTTTTTCTCTTATTATTTTTAATTTTAATATCCCCGTATTCGGTAGTGACTTTGGGTCTATCAAAATATATTCAGATGTTTATACGGTCGGCGGAAATAGTAGCAAACCTATAAATCAATTTGATCCTGTCAATAAGGGGGTTTATACTACTGAAACTGTTAAGTGGACTAACCCAACGGCTAGTAAACCATATCCACACATAGTTGCCTTCATAGGCAATAATAGTATAGAACTAAAGTCAAAAATATCAAACATTACTAAGCCACTACAATCATCCAATTTACAGTCCGTAGTTACGAATTTGAATAAATTAATATGAATTCGGAATTACTAGGCAAGCGTTGTCTAAAACAAAAGGTAAATACCGAATACATTACAGCTTATAATTCTTTTCCAACCAGAGGTAACTTCCAACCAAGGTCTATAACTAATATTGTCATAAAATGCTTACGCCTGATAATAATCTGTATAAATTCAAAAGAGTTTATGGAGCAGAATCAAATATTTTGTTTGCACAGATAGAGTTGTTATCAATAATGAATTCGGCGGTCATTACTTTATCGACCTTTGTTGCACCTGTCCTTGTAACCTTAACATCATCACCAACATAGGCACCTTGTCCTCCCTTCATATTCATTGATTGGACACAGTTCTTTTCATCAAGTGTTAGCTCGTGAGTATGCCATTTAGTATACATCCAATCAGATGAAACAGCGTAAGTTCCGTTATCTGTTACAAATACATACGCGTATCCTGTATCTTCTTTATCTGGTGTTGATTTCCCTGCTTTGCCTGCTACAGTTAAGTATGGGTTGCCATCATTACCAATACCAAAATCCCTTATCATGAAATCGTCTTTATTGAATTTGCCTTTGTTCTGACCCGCAAATGCTATGTTATTTATGGTCGTAGTATTTGTTAAAAGTAAAGTCATTATTCCTATAGCAATAACCAAAACACAGGTAATTGTTCTTGGTTTATTCAAGTTCTTGTTCCACGTGACTTGCTCCCATCAGCTTTTAAACATTACTTAAGTAAGGTAATGTGTAATACAATCTACTTTAATTTTAATACTCTCCAAACATCATCTATTTCTATGAAGCATTTTCAAATAATCATGCTACTTAAGTAGTTGTGTCTAAAAATTGTGTTAAAAACAATTTGCACTCCGTTGGGCCTGCACCATTATTCACATATTGATTGAACCCCTCTACCAGCAAGGTTCAAATCCCACCGGCCCCTGAATTAATGGGTTCATGTAGTTGACTCTGCTATCTTATTTCCAGCCGCATTAGCTCCACTCATATGCAGTCGCAGTGAATTCTTCGGAGGTCACCGAGCCATCCAACTCTACTACGATAATTTGACTATTCATCCAGGCTAGTTTCTGAGAATTAGTAAATCCTGTTACAATGTTCAGACCTGTGATTTTACCATTTTTAAGTACTTTGCCTTTTTCGTGTCCCCACCACATGAATTGCTCATCATGTTCGGTCGTCGTCAAACAACCATGCCAAGTCGCGTCAATTATGCCATGAGGATATTTACTCATTACACCCGAGCCAAGATTTTTTCCACTCGGAAACCTTCCTATTCCTCTTATATCTGATGTGAAGCTTGCCTCCGTTGTTACTCCTTCAATAGGGTGAACCTTTGTTACTTTGAAACCCGTTATTTTGCCACTCTCCTCAAAAAGCTTTTCTCCTAGCACCATTACATGATACCTTATAACATGCTAATATTTGATAATTTTCAAAAATAGGTGACAGCTTCTCATTTTAACCAGTTCGCTTGAAGCTTTTATGAACTTTATTGTGCAACAGTACGGTAGAAAAATGACTACAAAGGGAGCAAGTATTAATAAAATATCTAAATTGCTGGATGTACTAGACAAGCACATCAAGGAAGAAAATTGCAGACATACGCCTAACGAACTTCTGAAAGAATACGAAAATTAACGGTTGTTTAAATAGACAATAATTACGGTTATTAAACAATAAAATTTTTATGATACACGTAACTGTCTGCATTCAGATAACTTGCAATAATTGTTGTAACTTAATCAGTATCCTGTAAATTCCTCTACTTTTATGCGCTCAGCAGGAATTCGTAGATTCTGCTCAAGTATTTCTTGCATTGCCTTTAGCATCGCGGGAGGCCCGCATATATAGAATATGGATTTTTCCAAGTCACTAGGTTCGAGATGCCTTTTCAACATGGCCACATCTATTTTTCCTTTTTCGCCCTTCCATTCTTTGTTCACTGTCACATTTTGTTCGTCAGTAATTGTATAAATTATTCTAAGATTCTCATTTGTTTTTGAGCAATTCTCAAAATCCGTTCTAAACAATATATTTTGTTCATTTCTGTTTGAATCAAACATAATGATTCTTAAAGGCAGATTCATATCTGTGGCATATTTTATCATGCTTCTAAAAGGAGTAACGCCTATACCTCCTGATAGAAATATTGCAGGCTTTGAATAGTCCTCGTGAAGAGTAAACTTTCCTAGTGGTCCCCGCACTTTGACTTCAGTTCCGATTTGTAGTGAATCCAGCCTCTTTTTATAAGGACTATCTCTTATCCTGGTACTAATTAGTATAAATTCTTCAGTTGGTGATGAAGCAATTGTAAAGTGTCGAACTGGACCTTTTGGGTCATTGTAGACGTTTCCAATATCAAAGAATGCATATTGGCCAGCAGTATATTCGAACATTCTCCTGTTTTCAATTTCCTCTTGTTTGCTTATCTTTAGGGACAGTACGTCTGTACCTTGAATTGCCTGTCTTTCTTGTAGCACTAGTGTATACACCACGGACTCAGCACCCTTACTTTCTTCCCTAACTTGCTGCGAGCCCGAACCTGGCTTAAGCATTATATCCTCTCCAAATATCATAACTTCATAGGTACCTTGTGGTTCAACAGCTGGAGGGACCTTAACCTCTCCTGTCCTCAAATCAAATTTGGATTGGTGCCAAGGACATTCTACTTCATATCCTTGAAGTTTTCCGTCGGCAAGGGGTCCACCCTCGTGACTGCAAATGTTATTGATAGCAAAATATTTTCCGTCTATATTAGCTACACAAACACTTTGACCATTAACTTGGAGTTCTTTCATCTGAGAAAGTGGAATATCGCTTTTCTTTGCAACTTTTACAAACCCTTCGTTTTTCAAATTAAACCAGTCCATTAGAATTTTAACCAACAAATAATAAATTAGTTATATTGAGCCCGAGCTTTATGGAATGAAACAGAGTATAATCTGAATTTGATGATAAGAGCATTAGTCTGCAGGAGCGCCCAAGGGTACCTCCACCCCGCCAGGAGGCAGTGGCTAAGGCGGCATGCCTGAATAGCGGATACTCAAGTAAGCGACTAGAAGATTCATCAAAGTCTCGTCTTCATGGGAAGGAATTGCTAACTCCGCAAAGCCAAATTTAGAAATATCAAACAATTAATTTCATCATTCCTGATAAGAGATTACGGATTCATAAAAAAGTAAGTCTGTCTCAGGCACAATTATTACAGACATTTTTCAGCTGCCCTTCGACATTCTTTTCTTGTAATTCTATTTCCCTTGTACCGCATACTTCGCAGGTTCCTTTCATTGAATAAAACAGAGCCTTAAATTATTTGTGAATATAAGTCTCAAGCATCGAGCATAATTAATTCGCATAAATCAAGTATCGAAAGCTAAATAATACAGCGAATCAAATCAAGAACAATGGCTGCAACAAAAAGCGAAATGAATGAAATCAATCCGAAAATTAATGAGAGAATATTCTTATTATGTGACCGATGTCTTTGGACAGTAACTTGTCTTACCAAAAAATATCTAGACGAACTATCTGAAATATCTGAAACAGAATACACTTGTCCAATCTGCAATCAAGACCCGTTGTCGAGCTTTCCAGTATCGCCTAATGAGTCGTACACGTACAGCTATTCGAAAAATAGAGGACTCCAGGTAGCATTGAGAAGTAAAAAATAATTGCAATACATATTTTAGAAATGCAAAATATCTAAATTTTCATATGACTAAGTATAATTGGAGCAATCAATAGCTAATAACTTTCGTCAAGTTCCTCCCCGCCTTCCTGTTTGAGTTCAGTTAAATCTTCTTCAAGCTCCTCTCTTTCCTCGACAGGTTTGTAAGGAATATCGACCGCGCCAGCAGAATTACACACAGGGCATTTAAACTCAATTGTCTCGCCTGTTCCTTTCATTTAAGTAAAATGACACTTCAAAGTATTTCTCAATTCATAACCGACTGGAACTCATTTTTAGTTTTCGACAGTACCAACCTCATAAAATTATTATATAAATTTGCCATACAAAATATTCAGTTCAAATTTTTAAAATAATAGTGACACGGAGAACAGGGATTTGAATTAGTTTGAAAGTTATTGCAAATTCTATCGACATTATCAGTAGTTTTAAATTTAATTTTCGTTATAGATCATTGGTAAAGACAAATTGTTTTTATTAATTGTTGTGCACTCGGATTGTATGACTGAGAACAAAGCTGTTGAACAGAACAAAACCTCTAAGTTGCCTAAAATGCTGGAAGGACTCGATTTTCAACCTGCTAATAACAAATTGATATAAGAAATATTGCAGTAATATACCCATGAGCCAAGAAGCTGGATGGGATGAGGTCGCATTTGGAATAGACATTTGTAAATTAGGTAAAGTGTAGCGAGTTGAGTCTTCAATAGATGTTTGGTAAGCCGACGTTACAATATGTTTTGACAATTTTGACAATTGGTATCGTTTTTCATATTATATTGGCATATCCTGGGAATCAGTTATTATTTAGCCAGAATTCCAAAGTATTGTCACCGTCTCCAATACCAACAGAGACGATAAACATAGTTAAGCCGATAACAACCCAAAATGTAAGTAATGGGGAGGGGTTAATAATATCAGGTCTATCATCAGATGACACTCTGAAAAACTGTTCTGTCTCTGTCATCGTTAACGATGTTCGGCCCTATCAAATTGCTGTTGCAAAAGGAACGGGGGGACAAACGATTTTTCACAGTGGGAGTTTGTATTAGGCGCTAATTATACACAAATTATTCAAGGTGAGAACAAGATAACTTCAAAGTTACTATGTCCTCCTGCACCTACCCGCTGGTATAGTGTTTTCGTCAATGGAGTTCCTAATTGTCACTTTTTTGCCTCCAGCCTTATTCGCTTATCCATTTCCAGATCCACGGTACTAGTGATATTTATTAATTTGTTGATACTTGATGAAAGATACTGCGGGAGGTAAATGAAGTATTAAAAGATTTGAGTACTGCATTGAAATTAACTCACGTTTGTATCTGCACTGTCGTAAATGTTGGGGCATATTCTTGTATGATGCTCTTCTTGGAAAGCCGATATTTAGGGATGTTATTTGCCCTCATTGTTGTTACCATTGTCATCTTAATCCTTTCCATGGGACCGCTAGCAATAAATAATCTATGAAGAAGGAAGATGTGACTTCAGAGACAAATTCTGCATCCGAGACAAAGAGATATCAGATACAAAGGCACTACGAGGTTGAAGATGGATTAGTTATTTCACAACTCGCTACCGTGATTAGCAAGCAAAGGTTATGCAGAGATTGCTTAAGTTGATTCAAAACCGTGGTATACTTAAAAAAGATTCTTTGCACATCATAACTAGAGGGCGAGACCGAGAGGCGCTGATAACCCAAGGAATTTATTTTGGACTGATATCGCATTTAGAGATAGGTGAGGGTAATTGTGAGTATTACCTTACTCGAAAGCATATGAACATCTATAAGTAATTGATGGCGAACGTATCTGACACTATAGTAGAATCTTAAATTGACAACAGGTAAGATGGAACGTAAGTTCCACGTCCTATTACTACGTCAAATCCTGACCCGCAATCAGTAATTAGCGCGCTACAATGTTAAAGTCTTCACAATTTTTTGCTTTGGTATCTCCTTGCTGTATACTGGAGTCCAGAATTTCATCAATTCTTTTGCCACAAACAAAGTAATCTGTTCCAGCCCCGCCTTTGAGATCATCGTTGCCGCTTCCACCAATTAATTGATCATTGCTTCCCTCTCCAAATAGCCTGTCGTTTCCTGGACTACCTTTTAGGATATCTCTTGACTTACCACCATGTAATTCATCATTACCTACGGCTAAACTAGGGATTTTGTAAATTCGACCTGCACCTTAGGGATTCGTCCCAGAATTAACATCTAGATGTGATTACTAATTATTAGTATGATACTAATCTACTGTATTGTTTTCATTAGATCATGAAAAGACATTCCAGATATAATACTTTCACAATAACCGAAGAGGCTGAGCTTAACTAAAGGATAAATAGTTGATGAACATTTAGAATTTAAATGTATCAACCTAAAGCAAGATTTTTAGTTTTAATATCTCTAAGCATAGCTCTCGCTGCTTTCTTTATGTCAACATCTACGCCTTCTAGTGCGGCCAGCCCCGAGAACAACACATTAATGAAACCTCAAGAGCTTAATTTGACACAGTCGAGTACAGAAAACAAAACTTTAATCCAGCCTGAAGAAAAGAAAGGCATAGAAACCGTGATTAAGACGTATGAAACCGCGGTCAACACTAATGATATCGACACGATCATGGGCCTCTACGGGAGCGAGCCAGTTTTTATGCCACAGAATTCGCCCGCCCTTGTCGGTCGCGACG
This sequence comes from Nitrososphaeraceae archaeon, assembly GCA_036395315.1. Classification (GTDB taxonomy): domain Archaea; phylum Thermoproteota; class Nitrososphaeria; order Nitrososphaerales; family Nitrososphaeraceae; genus TA-21. Next base: position 2,476 of record DASWDL010000178.1, on the reverse strand, counting down.
CCGTTCGGGCTGGCTATGAGCAGGTATTCAAAACAATCAAGCTCAACGTCCGCTTTGAGATTCACGATATCGAGATAGCCGGAGACTGGGCCTGGGTCCGGACCAGCTCTGCCGGTTGTACGCAAATCCTAGCCAATGGCAACGAGGTTGAAGAAGGCAACAACGAGTTGTTTGTGTTCCATAAGGAGATTGGCGATTGGAAGATCCATCGGTACTTGTTCTCTACCAACCGCCCTCTCGCCTGAACCCGAAGTTAAGAATCATTCTTCATAAATTGATCTTAGAAACCAAATTTGACCCTTTTTCCATTTCGATAGTTTTCTGTAGCATGACAAATACTACGAATATTGTCTTAGTCCACGAGTTCTCTTGGTAAGGGTGATGGCCAATTCAACCAACCGAGTGGACTAGCATTGGATTCTCACGAAAATATTTACCTAACTGAGGAACGAAACAATCGAGTTCAAGTGTTTGATAGTGAGGGTAATTATCACAAAATGGGGATTCAAATCAACCTTTGAAAGACCAACTGGTATTGTCTATGGCTTTATTTACGGATAAATCGTCGTTTACATCTAATTGAGCTACGTTTAGTTGGAGATTTTCCTCAGAGGCAATTTTTACGAGCCCGTCGCTCTTACTCATATTTCTCATAGTTGCATATGTTTTGATTTGGTTTCTTGCTAACGCAAGAGATGTTTCATAACCTATTCCACTTGAACTACCTGTAACTACCTGTTACTACAGCTACTTTTGCCATATCATTCAATTATCACGTTGTAATATATGAATATGAGTCAAACAATGACAAAATCTATTCTCAAGCCACCAGGTCCGTGTTAATCTTTTGAAGTATCAGTTAACGGATGAAGACTCTAGGCATTTGAGGCTATCAAGGTGCTTAAAATGAAGGTCTATTTGATAGGTGCGTGACCGTTGAAAATCCTCATCTTGGTGAGTGACTACATCATTATGCGATTTCGTTTTGTTCTAGACTTTTGTGTTCAACATGTTAATATAGTAAATTTATCAGTTCAAATATATGAAATACAGAAGCAGAACAGAAATAGTATCAATGATTCTTGAAGCAGCAAATGGTGGTGCAACTAAAACAAAAATCATGTACAAAGCCTTCCTCAGCTATGCTCAATTGAAAGAATATCTATCCGTACTTATTGAAAATAATTTACTCGAATATTTAGAGGGTGTACAAACCTACAAAACCACTGAAAAAGGATTTATCCTATTAAAAATGCATAACGAAATTGGAGAACTACTCCAAAGTCCAATAAGAGAGTCAAGAATACAATAAAATAAAAAATAAACCCATTGCTCATGTTGGGACACAATATCACTACTTCAGGTAACTTGTTTCACAACAAGTTTCCAATTAAGAATCAAAACTATCAGACGTTTCTTTATTAGCCATTATCTTTGCTCATTTTTCAATTTACTTTCTTAAATTCTTGTAGTTTCAAATAGTCGTTACCATTTCTAAGTAGTATACAACAGATAAAGGAGAGACTACAATGGATTTATGCATCAGGCATGCAGTTGCTGCATCATCGTCGCAAAGTCTGCAACTTCCCAGTGCTCAGCCAGTTGCCCATTTTCAATACGGTACAGCTGAAATGCCATGATGTCGATTCGATTGCCAGTAGGCGCGACTGTTAGGAAATTGCCTTTGTGGGTACCTCGGACGCGGTTCAGAACTGCCACATGATCCCCTTCAGCCACCATTCTTATTATCGGAAGTTTCAGGTCGGGGAAAGAGGTACGAAGTCCGGTGAAATACTTTTTGAGGCTTTCGCGTCCTGGGCTCTGACCAGCAAGGTGATCGTTGTAATCCTCTGAGACTATGTGGTCGAAATCGTTTAAATCGCCTCTTTCAATGGCAGCAAAAAAACGTCGGATTAGAACCTTGTTCTCTTCAATAGTTAAAGCCATATCAAAACATACCGTTTGTATTGGCGGCTTTGACCGGATCCGGTACCTCCTGAAGTACATCCCAATGTTCTACCATTTTCCCATTGGGATTGAACCTGTAAATATCAACGCCAGCTATACCCCTGTCATTCGGATCATCATTATGCAGGTTGATAAAATTTACATGTGCCCAGACCCAGTCGCCACTTGCAATAACACGATGTACCACTACACGCAAATTTTGTCTTGCTCCAGCAACATTGCTAAAGAACTCGCCCAAGGCTTTAGCCGTGGTGGGAATTATGGGATCATGCTGGATATAGTCAGGCACCAAGTACTTTTCAGTAGCCTGTACAGCCCGTTTTTTGTTGATCATTTCATCATATAAGTCAAGAACAGCCTCAACATTGCGTTTGCTTTGTGCATCATGGGCGATAATTAGTGGTTTCATTTCATTTCATCAAATCCCAATATTTGTGCTTTCATTATATCCAGTTCTTCGTCTGATTTTTCACGAACTTCCCGGAGTATTTCTTCTGCATCTTTTCCT
>DASWDL010000177.1:0-5319 GCA_036395315.1 Nitrososphaeraceae archaeon | reverse complement strand
ACAAGACCAACGAAAAAGGATTGAACCTCTTAAAGATGCATAACGAAATTGGAGAGCTTTTACAAACTTCAGTAAAGGAACCAATAATACAATAAAATAAAAGCAAATCTTGATAGATATTCGGAAGTAAGTAGAAATCTTTAAAGCTGGGTTATTGTTACTGTTAATGGAAGTCCTCTTACAGAACTATTAGCCTTACTAGAACCACCGAACCCGACCTAAGCCTTACCATAACTAGTAACACAATAATATATTATTGATACATTACTAGTGTGAAATTGCACATGGTTCCCACGCATTAGGACTTCTGGTATGAAGTAATTATCCAATTTTGCAACCTATTTCCTACCCATTGGAATTAATTCCTTATCAATAAATTCCTGGAAGGCAGGATCAAACCATTTTTCCATTTCAATATTATTTTCCCAAATATCCTTTATCGAACCTTCTTCAAATGCACTCTTCATCCACGTTAGCCATCCAATCCATTCATTGTCATTCAATACTTTTCTCTGACGCATATGAAAAACATGGGCAAACGTGTACATTATGTGGTACGCATAAGCGATTTCTGCAGACCATCCAGTTTCTGATTTGCTTATAACATTGATTAATTGTGGTTGTTCTATTCCCATACGTGTCATTTCATGTATTCTTTCATCAAGGTCATTGAGGATCTTCGTTTCAATGTCCACGGACAAAGTTTGCATTTGCTTCCTGGAGAAGTATAGAATCACAAATAACGTGGCAATTATTCCTATAGCTTCTCCCATGCCAAAATATTCTACTAAACCAATTTCTGACATCAACTATATTAGATATTTTTGTTCATAAGTATTTCATATTTAGCACCGTGTTACTGAGATACGTTAAAAGATAATTAGTCGAATCTACTAGACATACGCTATATGCCAAAACCTGACTTTAAAGACCTCAGCACAGAAAATGAAATAGACTTAACTGTTAATGGCAGAAAATCAGGTCAAGATATATCTAGACCTGTTTGGTTTGTTCATGAAGACGACAAAAGTATTTGCTTCCTGTGCAGAGTTCGGATACAAATTGGTATAGAAATGTTCTAAAGAATCCAAACGTGAAAATATCGACACAAAGACAAGAGTTGAGGGGAAAAGCAAGAACGATAACCGATGACAAAAAAGTTAAAGAAATAGTGGAGAAATTCAGAACAAAATACGGCAATTCTGATGTTCCAAAATATTGGATTCCAAAAGAATCTAATTCTTTCTGAGAATATTGATGCTCTTTGCTAGCGAGCCGCCATAAGGGTTATAAAATTAGAGCGCTAGCGTTATCAGTTCCACCGAACCCGAGTCGTTTAATATCTATTATAGAAAACTTTAAAGCTATGTTATGTTACAACTAATACGAGTTCATTCCTTGAACCACTAGAGTTATTAGAACCACCGCACTCGGACTTACCGTTATTAATTTTCAATTTTCGTTAATTGTATTCCAACAACAACATTCTTTCAAACTGCAATTAGGACAATGTCCAGGAGATGAGCTTATCTTACATTCTTTGGTCGTACAATTACAATCTGAACACTTGATAGTCATTTGGTGATCAATTCATTTTCAATTATTTATGATCCGTTCTGATATGCGTATCTAGTTCCTTTTCATCTTTGAATACGCGTTCACATGATCTACATTTTATTTTGTATTTTCTTCCACGAAAATAATCGACTAAATGCATTAGATATATAGTAATACCCCACATGAAATAATAGTCCGTTATTCAAACTTAAAACCTTTCTAAAAAAATTCTTGTAATTCACAGAGGGTTTTATCATTCATCATGCTATGAATTATGTCGTTGATCAATTGAATACATTTGGTAGATGCATCACGTATTTCATTTGTTACATTCTATTACTTGCATTAATCCTGATTGAGGACGAAAAGTTATTAGCATATTCTCAACCGGCTTTCTCTAGCAAAGTGCCAGACTCTACTTTTCTTCACTAAGAGAATGTTCTTCAATAATGACTTTTCCCTCTTTGTGAGACGATCTATAAGTGTTGGAAATTATCTTAATACATTAGTCATAGCTCCAATAATGAAGTATGACTTACATTAGGATATACCCGTTGGCGGTCTTTTATCCAAACTATGCTCAACAGACTTGTGATAGCTCAGCATATACCACGTCTCAAAGATCTTTCCACATGTCTCACATTTCAATTTCTTTGGTTTTGGTGTATACACAGATTGCTCTGCGATCGACATTTGCATAAATAATATAGTGAGCATACCAAATAAGGTTTTCAATCAGCCTTATAGGGAAATTAAAAGAAACATAAGGACGCTAGACAGACATTATCAAGTTATCTGACATAAATAATCTGAGCATATAGAATATGATATGTCTTTATCAGAAAAAAATAGTTCACAGGAGAAAAGGAATAAGATCCTAGTTGAATCATTTATAGAAGAAATTTTCAATAAACACAATCTGTCAGTGATTGAAAACTATTTGACTCCCCAGGCAGGAAAGGGAAATGAAGGATTCAAACAATTCTTAAGTGCATTCTTTAAAGCGTTTCCTGATTGGCATGCAAACCTAGAACAAATAGTTGCAGAAAATAATCTTGTGGTTATATTCCTTAACGGATCCGGCACCCACCAAGGAGAATTTCAAGGAATGCCACCTACACACAAACCAGTAAAGATCAGATCTGCTGACCTCTATAGAATAGAGAATGGCATAATTGTCGAACACCAGGATGTCGTAGATCAGTTAAATTTATTGCAACAAACAGGAGCTACACTCTAACTCACAATGATGTGTAGTGTGCTGCTATTATAAACAATATTGATAGATTAGTCAATAGTTAAAACTGCTCAATAGAAAGAGCTAAATAGCAAATCGACAGAACCCGTATACATGCAAGGTCCGAATCCCACCGAACCCGAATTATTGTTACCAAAATTAGTAAACAGATACAAGGAATAAAAAACCGGCTCTGCTATAGAACATTTGGCATCAAATGAGACAGGAAAAAAATGACATACATGCATTGGCAGTTCAATTTTAGAAGTACGATCTATCATAGTTCTAAATAAGTAGACTTTTAAATCAATTAGAAGATAGAAATACGACGGATGGTCACCATTAGTTTGAAAGATAGCAAATATCAATGTGATTCACTTAAATTTGTGTGTATAGTATGCATTTTAGCAGCACATTTTGTATTTTTATTTGTTATACCGAGCGCTAAAGTTTTCGGACATGCCGGAGAAGTGAGCAATCGAAGTGTCTTGGGTAATACTGGTGGAATGGAAAATCATAGAGAAAATGAGTTGCTAATATTGTCTCGTTTCATTCCGGGCCACATAGATTTGTCACTAGACGCTACGCTACCACAATGGAAGGAGTCGTTTGAAAATAACCTGAGATCCCCATGGGGCCATGATGTTTCTGTTAGAACAATAAATAACGGCAGTCATATCTTCTTTTTATTATCATGGGATGATCCTACCATCGTTCCAATAGGGACAGAAGCCAAGGTGCAAAAAGGAACAGATGGTTCAGCAATTATATTTGAAAGACCGGTGCAGAAACCATTAAACCAAGAAAAGTCCAATTCGGGAGTTGAGGGCGAGCCGGCGGAAGAGATTAAAGATTCATGGTATTGGAGCACGAAGTCACCAACGAGTGCCGGGATGATTACCAAGGCAGGAGAGCATAACGGAAGTTGGAATGTAGTATTCGGCAGAGAAATTCAACGTAAAAGTGATAATGGAAGTTCAATATCATTTCAGCCTAGTGTTAGAGAGGAATGCATTGTAAAATTTGTTGTCTGGGATGGCTCCAAGGGAGAATCATTAGAACAAATAAACGACGAGACACTAACGCACTATGATTTTATGCTTTTACCAGAAATCGATATTTACCCTAAAGATGTTTACATATGGTCAGCGGTTCTCGCTGCAGGTGCCGTTCTTTTCCTTTTTGTGGAACAGAGACTATACAAGGTTCGTGATATAAAAGTGCACAAGGGGTGAATTCTTGGCTGGAGAAAATAGATAATAACACCAAAAATAATGGGTTTCTTCAGAGTAGGCTTGGATGGAATAAAATATTCTCCCATCCTATTCCAAAACATGCTAATAATGCTACATACACCTTAGGGGGAATGCTACTAGTACTTGGAATAGTTCAAGGAATAACTGGCGTAATACTACAGCAATTCTACCATCCTCATCCAGTGTCTCCCGGTGCATACGAGGCTCTAATACAAATTGTCAGTAGATTTGACTTATCTTTCGTCAGAAATATACACTATTGGGGAGCGCAATTTATGATAATTATAACACTCTTGCATATGATGAGAGTCTTCATCACTGGTTCGTATAAGAAGCCAAGAGAGATGCAGTGGTTAGCCGGTGTCGGTTTATTAGCTTTATCATTTGCATTCACTTTTACTGGCACTGTATTGAAATGGGACCAGGAAGCAATTGAGGCGCTGGGACATCAAGTAGAATTAGGTAATACGATAGGTGCCATAGGTAGTTTCTTTACTACACAGTTTGCTCCATCCGTTCCTTTATTGACTAGACTATATGCGTCGCACGTGACCGTCATACCCATTTTGACTCTTCCGGTATTGGCGCTGCATTTGGCACTAATACGCCTTCTAGGATTATCTAGCCCAAAAATTCTAAAACAGCATGAACAGCAGCTAAGATATTTGAATACGGATCATCATTCGGGTAGCGAACCTGAACAAGCAAAAGTTCTGTTCTCGAGTCACATAAAGAGAATGTTTGTATATGGTATAGCAGTAACAATTATAGTAATAATATTGTCTGTAATTCTACCTGCCCCATTAAGTATGAAAGGTGTGGAAGGCATAGAAATTACCAAACCTCCTTGGTACTTGCTTTGGATGTTTCCATTAGAAGATCTATTTGGATTAGGTGTAATACCATATGCTAGTGCCATCATAATAATTGGACTTGCCGCAGTACCACTCATTGACAGAAAGGAAGTCACAGAACCTGCAAAGAGAAAAGCTATGATCATTGGAATGCTTGTGTTAATTGCGATATTTGTTGGCCTTATGATTGCCGGAGCAGTAACGCCGGTAGGAGAACACCTTTAAGCTATATTTTTGGCCATTTTATACTCTGTCGACAGAAGAAAGTATTTACTTGAACTGTCAATTAAGAAACTCAAATACATGCACAAACCTTGAATTTACAATTAGGTTTTTGATACAAGGTACGATTCGGACGGATATTGGGAACAGGTTGGTCCAGCAAGCAGACAAATCCTTAGAAAAGGTTGGAAAT
>DASWDL010000176.1:0-2137 GCA_036395315.1 Nitrososphaeraceae archaeon | reverse complement strand
GTTTCTTTGACTTTTTCCATAGTATCTGCTTCTACCATAGCTACAATATCGTAGACACCATAAACCTGGTAGACCTCCTTCACACCATCTATAGTCTTCAATTCATTAACAATCGAATCTTCACTACCTAACTCAGCATTCATGAGAACAAAAGCCTTGGGCATAAGATTTCTGGTACGATCGAAATATAAAAAGATGATGCATCAGACGGTTTATAATTTGAACGCGAGTTTCCACATTATTTAGATTGAATAAGACCCGACCATGTAAATTCAAACGAATTAAATCATGCTTTTATACTTCTGCCATAAGCTTTGATTCGTCAAAAGAAGAGGCCAATTTCCACTGCAATTCGAACAATTCATCACACCATGCGTGGAATTCCCTATCCTTACTATAAAGCATAGTGTTCAAGTCAGGTTCACCCTTCAGATTTGGGAACAGCACACACGCATTTTCCTCGTTAAGGATTACCATAATCTTTACAGTTTCCAACATCCTCCTAGCAACCAACCCTTTGCTTATGAATTCGGTCCATCCCACCTTATGAAGTATTTCGCTCCTTCCTTTCGGAATAACACTGTCTCTTCCAAATATGTATGAAAATTTAATACCTAATTCTATCTTGGTACTCAAGACCTCGATTAGGTCAACGGGCACCTGGCCCATTATCTCCTTGATGTAGTTTTCAGATTCCAAATACAAATTCTTCCATCTCTGTACTATGGCCAGAACTCCGTGCACGACTTCACAATTAGCAAGTGATCCTAATCTCTGAATAAATTGCTTAGGTAAATCCGAAAGATCGTGTTCCAGGAAGTATTCCCTATGATTATACAAAAAAGTTAAGGTGGGGATTATCTCTACCACTATCTTTCCATACGGAGTGAGCATGTGCTGTCCGTCACTGTCTTTTAAAAGTAGACCGGAATCCACTAGACGCACGACATTTCTATGAGTTTCCTGCATCGTAGCGTTGAGTTCTGCAGCTAATTGGGATAGCCTGTAGGATTTCTCACGGAACTTTGAGAGCATGGATAACCGTAAATTTCCTGCCAGCTCAAAGAAGAGTGGTCCTGCCCCATTTTCGGGCTCGGAAGACATTTCATGTATTACCATGAGGCTTGAATTTAAACTTGAATAAAGATGCGGAATGATTTTCGTGGATAGGATGCTCTTGGGATTTAATGAAAAATTAGGGCATTACCCTGGACATGGTTCTTGGAAAAAGAACGCATTCCTTTATGTCACTGGAGTTTATAACCCATCTAATTAGTCGTTCAATTCCGATTCCAAAACCACCATGAGGAACAGAACCGTACTTTCTGAGGTCCAAATACCAAGAATATGTACTGAGGTCCAATCCTTCACCTTTTATTCTTTCTTCTATAAGTTCAATATTATCTTCTCTCATCCCTCCGCTACTTACTTCTCCAAATCCGTGCGGTAAGAGAAGATCAGTTGAAAGTGCAACGTTGGGGTTTTCAGGGTCCTCTTTCACGTAGAAGGGTTTGACTTGAAGCGGATAGCCAACAATAAAAACTGGATTAGTTTTATTATGTGTGATAGCACGTTCAGAATCAATATTAAGATCGTCACCCCACTCGATAGGTCGAACAGTATCCCCTTCCTGAACTCTAATTTCCTTAGAACGCAATAATTCGATGGCATTGTCGTACTTCATCCTTTCAAATGGCTTTTTTAACTGGCTTAGCCTCACTGGATCGATATTCAAGAATTTCAAATCTTGTGATCGCTCCAATAGAATTTTTTGCATTGTACTAAAAAGCAATTCTTGTTGAATCTTGAGCAAATCTTCCATTTCTATCCATGGGAGTTCGGCTTCTAAATGCAAAAATTCTGCAAGATGTCTAACAGTACGTGATCTCTCTGCTCTAAATGAAGGCGAAATAGTCCAAACTGGCCCTACTGAAAAAATCAAAGCTTCCAAATACAGCTGAGCACTTTGTGACAAGTACGCCTCCTCTTCGAAATATTTCAAAGGAAATAGTGTGGAGCCTCCCTCAACAGCACTCTTAACAATAATGGGAACGGTCACTTCGAGCCAATCATTGTCTATGAACCATTGACGAGCTGATTGAACTACGGTGGCCCTGATCTTTGAAATAGCAACCAT
>DASWDL010000175.1:0-3422 GCA_036395315.1 Nitrososphaeraceae archaeon | reverse complement strand
AAGGAATCAAGCATCCCCGTAATTTTAGCTGCGAACAAGTTAAATCAAATTACCAGGGACTTGTCTAAGGTATCCAAAGTTGTTTCATTTCGGGAGATACCGCCCCGTTTAAGCATGCTATATTTGAATCATTTCCTAACTAAGAAAAATTCCACCATCTCACCGGGGGATAAATTTTCCATCGTAAAAGCTAGTTCAGGTGACTTTAGGAAAATGCTTAATGATGCGCAAAGTAAGATTTCAGGCTATCCGGATATGCGTGAGAATTTTTCTACCTTTGATATAGGGGATGCAGTTAACAGATTCTTCTCCTGTATGGATATGGAGGACGCATTTGAAGTAATATTATCTGCGGATGCTGTTTTTCGAGATCCTAGGTTTGGATTATCCTCTGAAGACCGACGGAAAGATCTTCTAAGTGCTTTTTTTTCCAGTGTCGTATCATCTAATAGTAACCTAGGAACAACGCAAGAACTTTTAGAGGAACTATCTAAAATTGATGTAATTCTTGGGAGATCTATGCGTATAAGAAATTGGAAGGTCCTTAAACAATTACCTTATCTTCTGACATACTCCATATTTCGAAACTCCAGATTGAAACACCTAAGATACAGTAGATACAGTATTGGATTTCAGAATATAGGGAATTTATATTTTAGAGGTCGTGACATAAGAAATGCATTGATAACTCTATCTAAGAGCTATCATACATCTGTACCTAATTTTGGATCTTTTATACTTCCCTTTTTGTTGCGAGTTCTTTCAAATTCAAACAATTTCCAAATTTATCTCGAAAATTCGCTGAAAGATGAAAAATCCAGATCTGCCATTACAAAGGAAGTCCTACGCCAGATCAATTAGAATTAAGACACATCTGTTTCAATAAGTATATTCGGCTGAAAATGTCGGGTTGAATAATTCATTTTACACTAAAAACCTATAATAATACGATAGGTTTACGATCGTACTATCATAAAGAAAATGGTTTGAAATCCAATTTTGTCAGGTAACACATCTAGCAAATGAGATCAAAATGTTCTGGGCTTTGATAGCTGAGAAAAATAAAGATAAGAATATTCTAATACCGCCTAATTTATGAGTTTGAGCGATATTTATCTATGCGTAACTAAAATCAGCATTGAGCCACTTTAGACGAACAAAAAGAGGCAAATCAAAATTAGGCGGGCATGCTGAATACCTAATAACATGGCTTTTGGGCTCCTCTAATGACCTGTTCTAACCCAAACTATATTGTTAAGTTTATTATGTTGGCATTAATCAGTTTATATAGGCATATTTTTTAGAATTTACTATGCATGACGAAAAAATTAGGCGCCTCTACGAAATGAAGAGCTCTGCCGAGTCTGGTGGTGGTCCAGACAGAATTGACGCTCAACATTCAAAAGGAAAATTGACCGCAAGAGAAAGAATAGATCTACTATTGGATAGTGGTTCATTCATAGAGATTGATAAATATGTAATGCACAGGGCTCCTGAAACAGAAATAAAGAAACATTATGGGGATGGTGTGATTACTGGTTTTGGAACTATCAATGGTAGACAAGTATTTGTTTATGCATATGATTTTACAATCTTAGGTGGTTCTTTAGGTGAAATGGCTGGAAAGAAAATAGTCAAAGTGATGGATCATGCTTTGAAAGTGGGATCTCCTATTATCGGAATTCTTGATTCTGGAGGAGCCAGGATCCAGGAAGGCGTGATGAGTCTTGATGGTTATGGGGATATTTTTTTCAGGAACACAATGGCATCGGGCGTTATCCCACAAATTACGGCTAGCATAGGACCATGTGCTGGAGGTGCAGTATATTCACCTGCTATGACCGATTTTGTCATTATGGTGGAAAACATTGGACAGATGTTTGTTACAGGACCGGAAGTTGTCAAGGAGGTTTTGAGCCAAGAAGTATCGTTTGAAGAACTTGGTGGTGCGCGAACCCACGCTACGAAATCGGGCGTCGCACATTTCGTTGCATCTGACGAATATGACTGCATGGACAAGATAAGGAAATTATTATCATATATTCCTCAAAATAATACCGAAATGCCAGGTATCATTGCTACAAATGATGATCCAAATAGGCTAGAAAAAGGCCTACTCGATTTTCTTCCAGAAAACCCCTACGAACAATACGATATGAAAAATTTGATCAAGTTATTGGTAGATGACAAGGAATTTTTGGAAGTACACGAAAATTTTGCTGAAAATGTTATTATTGGCTTTGCCACCATGAATGGGAGGCCAATAGGGATTGTTGCGAACCAGCCTCTGTACCTGGCGGGTGCCCTTGATATTAATTCTTCAAATAAAGCCGCGAGATTTATACGGTTTTGCGATTGTTTTAATATTCCTATAGTCACTTTGGTGGATACTCCAGGATACCTTCCGGGGGCAGACCAGGAACACAATGGCATAATAAGGCACGGAAGTAAATTGCTTTATGCTTATTGTGAAGCGACGGTACCAAAGGTGACATGCATTATTGGGAAAGCTTATGGGGGCGCCTATATTGCAATGGGTAGTAAGAACCTTAAGGCAGACTTTAATTATGCTTGGCCCACCGCTGAAATTGCTGTACTCGGACCGGAAGCGGCCATTACGATTTTATACAGAAAGGATCTTAAGAATACTACAAACGTCATAGCAACTAAGAAGAAGTTAGTCAAAGATTATAGGGACAAGTTCGCCAATCCCTATATAGCAGCTGAGAAGGGCATAATAGATTTGGTGATTGACCCTATGGAGACTAGACCTATGATAATACGTGCCTTGGAAATTTTAGCTAATAAAAGACAATCTGGACCGTGGAAAAAGCATGGAAACATAAACCTTTGAATTATGGTGATAATGCTTTTGAGAAACAAGATTTCGGCCATGCTAATTGCAAACCGAGGTGAAATTGCGCTAAGAGTGATAAGAGCTTGCAGGCAGTTGGGCATAAAGTCCATTGCCGTTTACTCTGACGAAGATGAACGGTCAGTCCATGTAAAGAAAGCAGATGCTGCGTATCATATAGGCCCAGCGTCAGCAGTGAAGAGTTACTTGGATATGGACAAAATTATGGAAGTGGCGAAGAAGGAGGGGGTCGATGCTATCCATCCCGGGTACGGATTTCTAGCGGAAAATCAGGACTTTGCGGAGAAATGTGAAAAAAATAATATCATTTTTGTGGGCCCTAAGAGTCTTTGCATGGAATTGACAGGCGATAAGATGCGATGTAAGGAGATAATGCAAAAGATTGGCGTGCCCACTGTACCCGGAAGTCAGGGTATAATACAAGATGTTGATAAAGCCGTAGAAATAGCAAGAGATGCCGGATATCCGGTCTTATTGAAGTCGGCCTTTGGGGGTGGTGGAAGGGGGATTAGATTCGCCAACAACGACGAACAGCTGAGACAAGAAT
>DASWDL010000174.1:0-12102 GCA_036395315.1 Nitrososphaeraceae archaeon | reverse complement strand
GTCTCTCACATATTGAGTCTGCAAATCTTTTGTCGCGGTGCAAACATAGCTACTACCCAAAGTTTTTGCAACTGATATCCCAACAGCGCTCTTCCCGAATCCTGTAGGTGCTTCCAGCATGATATACTTGCATCCTGAATTGAATGCGCTGCATAATTCTTCAATAACCTTTTTTTGCTTATGACGTATCTTTTCAAAAGCAAAATTTTCCAATACTTCGCTGACTTTCAATGAATCCATATAATCACAGACTTTACAAAATTTAACTGAATTGTATCTCTTTAAATTCTTTGGCCGATTCCTGTTATAAGGAGATGACATGTTTTTTACAATTTTGGTATGAGCAGTTATCTAGAGAAATTTGTCTACCCTTATGAGACTACCATTTCGAAAATTGTTTAGGCCACAGAACTTATATGATGTTCAGGAGTTCAAATAAATTTGTTGTAATGAGAACTAGGGGTCAAATATGGAAAGAATCGTCGCTTTTCATGTTGGGAATTGTATTGGCTCTTACTGGTTCAGTGGCAACTACTGCATTCGGTCATCTACCACATACTCCTCACTATAATGGAGGTTCTAATAGGGATGGTGTTGGAAATTATTATCCTTATACGGCACTTGATCCAGAATATACGCCGGCAAAAACCCCAACCCAAATAATGTTTAGCATTCAAGACTTCAATGGAAACGACGTTTATAACATTAAAACGATGGTAGAAATTTACGAGGACATTACGGGAAAAAGAATCAAGTCTTTCTCTTGGACGTTGCATCAAGTTGGAGACTTTGAATACTATTATACGTTTCCTAACGTGGGTAACTATCAAATAGTGCTAAGCGTAGCACGTGACAATTCCACCATTAGCAACGGCAGGGTTGATCCCTCTAGATCCATTCTGGATAGTAACGTTGGTTGCCAGTGCGATAGGGCAATTTTTAATATCACAGTTTCAAATACGTGGGGAGAAATAAGAAATTTCCTTTTCGCTTTAGCTGTGATAATGCCTATAGGTGTTTTGGGGGCCGTATTAGGAGTTTCATACTTTAGGGGCCGAAAATCTACGACAAACAGTTCGGAGAACCACGATTTAATACGATATGGTATAATGCTTCTTGCAATAGCTGGAGGCTTGGTACATCTAGCAATATTTCCGGAGCATAGTTCACAACAAATATACTATTCAATTTTTCTACTTTGTGCTGCTTCTGCTCAGGTGGCATACGGCATATTGTACATTTTAGTCAACTTGGCGCAAGATGATTCAGCTAAAGATCGAAATACTCTCATCGCTCATTATAAGAAGACGCTAGTGGTGAACCTTTTCGGTCTTATTGGGACTGGGGTTCTCGTAGGACTTTATACTTATTCAGTAATTTTCCCTCCCCCTCTATCTCCCACTAATAAACCGGAAGTAATTGACATTGCTGGCATTCTGGCTAAAGCAGTAGAAGTACTTCTCATAGTGGGAATTGTTTCGCTTATGATTTGGGAAAAGAGAAAGCTACGTAAGTTCTTAATTAGACTAAACTAATGTCATGCTACTGTTATCGACATTTAACTCTAGCTTGAAGATTATTTAGAAAGGCATTTCAATATTTTTGCGGTGAAAACGATGTAATCGATCTAAATAAGAAATGGTATAAAAAATAATTCGATATTTTAGTCTTAAATATAATAGGTCCGGGAATAATGCAAATTCATTTGCCTTAATCAGAGTATAAAGCATTCCAATTACAAGTTAAACCGTATCTAAGAAAATATCGCAAATTATCAGAGTGGATAGAGTCAGATACTTGATAGAGGAACAGTACTATTATGTTGCTACGATAACAAAGTAAGTATGCATTTGCTGTATTAAAGAATCTTGATAGGTTTTGACGGTGTGCTTTTTCCTGGTTGTTAGGGTGTATGGTTAGTCATAATATCGTGTAAGAGATTTTCTTAGACTTGGCAGGCATGCCTCGAATATTCTCAATTATTCCGTCTAAATATGATCTCATCAAAAGGTTGTCAAGCTATCCCCTCAAAATCTCAAGGATATTCTGAATTATTCTAGGGTGTGGAGAATTTCTAGACATAGAAACTAAAAGAATATTATTCCCGAAAGGAAAGGTGACCAATTTTATCTTTTCCCTTTCCGATATGGTGTACAATACCTTACCAAAAGCCGAATCGAAATCCTCTCTCATTATATTATTAATTGCATACCCAAGGTACAGTTTCAGTGATTCTTCTCCTTTTTCAAGAGACTGTATACCTTCTTTCATACCTCCTGCTGAAAGTGATCCCATTCTATCTATTATACCTGCAAATCTTATTTCATTACTTAAATTGAGTAATCGTGAGCAAAGTTCATCGATATTTTGGTGAGGCATACAAATCTTAGTAATTGCTGTACCTATGCTGTTTTTAAATTTTGGGAAAAAGTACTAATTCCCTGCGTGCAGAGAGCCTGGACCATAAAAAATCTATGGGCAATTAGGGGATCGCATTCAAGGGGATTCTACCGCCTATTTTTAGGATCCTGCTTAATGAGGTAAAAAGGCTCTTTCAAATTTCAATTCTTAATGTTATGACTTGAGTGAGTTTATTAATCGAAATGCATTACACAAGATCACCCTGTCTAGTTTAACTCAAAAATAATTCCAAAACACAAAAGCGGGGAATCCTTCATTAATAACAAATTAGTTCTATTCATTACTTTAGAATCATAAATCCTTTTAAGTATCTAGCTTATTTTAACTATCATATATGGCTGACGAACTTATAGCATATGCGATAGCCGCAGGCTGTTTTATAGCGTGGGGTATAATTTGTGGAGCTGCAAGGACCCGAAGACTGAATTCTAATCCACTCATAGGTTCTTCAGGTGAAAAAAAGGTAAAATATTCTTCTGATGGGAAACCAATAGGCGAATGAGGTCTCTTAGGTAGCCACCCACACGCATTTTTATTTCAGATTAGTATCTATCTTCCGTTTTAATTTCTTGGGAATTATTTCATTTTTTACACTAGGTGCATCGGACCTAGATTACTTGGAGGCGTTAATACATGATTTTAACCACTTGAAAAATTGAATTTATGATAGTACCGTGACTGGGTTCAAGAATAATTTTAATCGGACAGATAATCAACTAACTGATTCTCGACCAAGAATTTTTTTACGGGCTTCATGCGATTTGCCCATCCATAGAAATTTGGAAAATAGGCTCTTAATCTTGGTGATCCATATGCTCTGACCATTTACTATTATTCAGATGCAATAATGCTTCAAGCTATTCTGATCTCAATCTAGTCAATAATGTCCTGAAAGAGATATTCGAACCTAACTACCTTTGCTCTTTAGAATTAGTGGAAGTTAACTCGGAACAAAACATGCTAAACCAGTGTACCCTTAAATGATTCTATCATGCGCAGGACTTATATTTTGGTTAACCAAGCCTTCCTTATGCCTAAAGGAGGTAAAAGGGGTGGCCGGGTTCGGGACAAATGGCGTGATAAACAATGGATAATCATTAATGCTCCACAGGCCTTCGGAGGCAACGTCCTTAACTACATTCCAGTGACGAATCCTGAAACCGCGAAGGGACGAGTCATAGAAAATACGTTATATGATATTAAAAAGCAAGATCCCGCTCAGCATCAAATTAAGGTTTTTTTGGAATTAGACAAAATTAATCAAGGTACCGGAACGACTATTTTCAAAGGTCATGAATATGCGAAAGAATTCCTTAGAAGTCTTATAAGAAGAGGAAGTTCCATGGTAAATTATGTTCATGATTACACTACTTCTGATGGTTATACTTTTAGAATAGCAACGGTGGCGTTTAGTCAAAGGAGGTTAAATTCATCTAAAAAGCACCAGCTAAGAAAAATCGCACATGAAATTCTATCCGAAAAAATGCCCAAATTAACAATTGAACAGTTTATTAATGATGTTAAAGAAGGGAAATTGAATATGGATCTTCTTGCAGCCTGCAAGAAACTTGCATCCCTGCGGCATGTAGGAATTAAGAAGAGTAAGCTTATTTCGACCCCTGAATCTCGTGCTATGCATGGCACAAAGGTGTTTAAGGAGAACCAAGAGGTCCAATTAGAAAGCGTTGAAAAAGTTGAACCTTAATACTGAGAAAGATGAATAATGAGGCAATTGAGACTCATGATTTAGCTGGTGCAACTATTAGCGTCGTTCTGCATGCAACTGAAGACAAAGAAAAAGTAAAGTCAAAGATTATCCAAGTCTTCAACCTTAATTCCACTAAGTTTGAAGAAGTCGATGCAAAAGGACATTGGGGAAATGAAATTAGCTTATTGAATATCTCTCTGAAGCAGATCGAGGCCGGACAGCTGATAAGGAAAATTTATTCATTGCTTGATAAGACTGGCAAAAATGACTTTCTTAATTCACTCCTACAATCTGTGGATGAAAAGAATAATCTGTATCTCAGAATAGACAAACAGAAACTCTGCAGTGACCATTTGGCCCTTTCTGATAAAGATTCGATCAAAATTAAGTTTAAACCGCTTAAAACATTTAAGCAAGGTAATAAAGCTAGCATCTACAGGGAACTGTTATCATCAAAACAATAGATCTTGGGGTTAGAGTTGATAACATTAAGAAGGCCCTTGCGATGGCAAGCAAGCTCAAAATTGATGCGATCGGCGTCGAATACTTTCAAGAAATAAGTCCTTCAATCGATCTTTTTTTACGCATTAAAAATAATAGCAAAGTTTATGCAAAAATTCCTCAGTTACTGGTCTGTGATCACTTATCAAAGGTTGATGTTAATACGGACATCCTGGTTATCCACGATATTGGTAGAATTAACTATGAAAGTATTAAAAAGAAGGTCAAGCCAAACTTAGGGCTGGAGATATTCATATCAAGTGCCAGAGGCTTAGACGCAAGGGAATTGGGAAGGTGGATGGTTCGAGCAAAATCATTGTATAGTCTTTGTTTGTCAACTCGATGTCAATTCATAATTTCAAGTGGTGCTCAATCCATTTTTGAGATGATTTCGGGTCGCACATTTGAATCTATTCTGAAGATTTTGGAGATACCTCCATCTATTTATTGGAAAAATTTGTCAGAATGGTTATCATCTAAAGATTCAGTAAGGTTAGTCAAATGCTTATGAGAAGAAGCAAACGTCGATATCTTGCCATTGTATGCGATTTGGAGAGGTCTCAATCTGAAGTAAAAAGAGAGATAGAGGAACGATTCATGCAGCTTTTTGGAACTGTAGCGGTTGAATTTGCATTTCTGAGAACCTATCAATGCAAAAATGAAAGCATTCTCATTTTAGGTTGTGATCTGGAATATCTTGAAAGAATTCTGATTACTGTAGCACTTGTTTGTAAACCTATCACCACCATTTCACTCTCTGGAACCTTAAGAAGATTGCGCAGGCGACTAGATTCGATCCAAGCTGATATTCTGAACGCTTAAAAATGACTGTGCATTATCAACCATTGGGGATGAAGTAATTAGCTGCTCCAGTCTGAGTGCTATACGATGACGAACTCGCGACGAACTGACCCAAATAACTGACTTGCCAAATTTCTGGATTCTGATTTTATGTCCTTTCAAAAGGGGGACTACGTTAGCTTGCTCATATGAATAAATTCACCCAACAGAAATGTAACTCAATGCGTCCACCAAACACCCCTTACTATCGATCAATCGTCCCCGATCGTATAGGTTAAATGTCGTTTGGTCATTAAGAAAATTGTGGAACCATATTATGACTATCCGTTGTATAGGCCTCCTTCAGAGGCAGATTCTTTAATTTTTCAAGTAACTCTTGGCTGTTCCTTCAATAAATGTTCATTTTGCAACATGTACAGAAGTAAAGAATATTTGGAGAGACCCTGGGAGCAAATCCAGGCAGAAATAGACTTAGTATCAGATTCATATCCGAATGCACGAAGGATTTTTCTTGCAGACGGCGATGCATTAAATCTATCCACATCATCACTGATTCAAATTCTAGATTACCTGAATGAAAAGTTTCCTAAATTGGAACGAATATCAAGCTATGCTATGCCAAAAAATCTTATCCAGAAAAATCCGGATAACCTAGTACGATTAAGGAGTTCAGGACTCACAATGTTATATGTTGGTATAGAAACAGGTAATGATTTGATACTTAAGAAAGTTACTAAAGGGGCTACATCGAAAGGAATAATCAAGGCATGTTCAAGAGCACAGGAATGCGGGTTTACTCTATCTTGCATGATAATCCTAGGTTTAGGTGGTAAAAAATATTCTCAACAACATATACGGGATACCGCAAGAGTTATCAGTGAAATCTCACCCAAATATATTGCCGCTTTATCCTTAATCCTGGAAGAACGAGTGTATGGAGAGTTCATGGCTAAATTTGGTGAAAAGTTTGAACATTTGAATGACTTGGAATTACTTGAGGAGCTTAGCCAACTAATTGAGAATCTTCATCCAAAATCGGAAGTTATTTTCCGAGCAAACCACGCATCCAACATTTCTTCAATAGGAGGTACTCTTCCCCATGATAAAAATAACTTGCTTGAGCTTATATTGAGATTAAGAGGTCATCCAGAAATGTTGAAACCTAAGATATTGCGAAGATTTTAGATAATCTTTGCTTCATAGATATTGGTTTTAGCTACCCCTGATAAATATTAGATAGTGAACATGAATTACCAATTTGCGTATCCAATTAATCTTTCTCCAGATCCAGTTTTGATACTCCTGAAGGATACTTTTCCTTTGGTCTGATCTCGGTCTTATCAGACAGGTATTTACGAAGGACAGTCGGTATTGTAATTCCTCCGTCGCCGGTTTGATAGTTTTCCAATAAGGCAACCATTGTTCTTTCGGTGGCTGCCAAGGTACAATTCAAAGTATGAACGAGCTGAGTATCTTGATTCGTCCTGTCCCGGTACCTTATTGCAAGTCTTCTCGCTTGATAGTCTGTACAATTTGAACAAGAGACTATTTCTCTGTAAGCATCTTGTCCCGGAAACGATGCCTCTATATCGTAAGTTTTAGCTGATACCTTGCCGGTATCAGCACTACATAATAGCGTTATTCTATACGGTATACCTAGGCTCTGATAAAATTTTTCTGTTAATGATAACATCCTTTCATGTTCATTTTTTGAATCTTCTGGCTTACAAAAAACAAACTGCTCCACTTTCTCAAACTGATGGACCCTGAAAATTCCTTTCATGTCCTTACCGTGAGCCCCGGCCTCCTTCCTAAAGCAGGGACTAATACTTCCGTACCTTAAAGGTAATTCGTTCCCGTTAAGGATTTCTCCCATTCGCATGGCTGCTATGGCATGTTCGGACGTACCAATCATATACAGGTCTTCCTGATCAATTTTGTAAATTACGTCTTGAAAATCACTTAATATAACAGCACCTTTGACAGAGTCTCGCTTTAATAAAAATGGCGGTTGAATCAATGTATGCCCATTTCTCTCGAGGAAGTCTAAAGCATAATTTATCAATGCCTGGTTTAATTTGACGAGATCGTTCTTTAAGAAATAAAATCTAGCTCCAGCTACTTTTGAAGCACGTTCAAGATCAAATAGATCCAAGGAATTACAAAGCTCTACATGGTCAAGGTATCGAAAATCCTTTTTGCCAGTGTCTCCGACAACCCTGAGGACTATATTATCATTTGAATCCTTTCCTAAAGGAACCGAGTCATCTAATAGATTAGGAATAGAAAACATTAATTTATTGAATGTCTCTTCTGTAGAAGACATAAGAGGATCAAAGTTTGATATTTTTATTCCTATGTCTTTCATCTCATCGAGCTCCCGCGAGACATCAAGTCCTGCTTTTTTCTTATTCGATATTTGTAGAGAAAGTATGTTTTTTTTATGCCGTATATCTTGACTCATAATGATCAGTTCTCTTCTTTTCTCATCCAAGTCAATAAGATCTGTTAGCGGAAATTCTGTATTTCTCTTTTCTAACATCTCATGTATACGCTGAGGATTTTCCCTGAGTATTTTGGGATCAATCATTACCCAACACTGCTTCTGCGATGGAAATGTGTTCAAAGATCTCATCGACAGTACTTACAAAGGTCTCTAATTTGACTTTAGAAGAAATCTCAATAGCCAGCCGCTTGTCCGTAGCAATGATATTTATTGATAGACCTCTAGGAATTTTAACATTGTCTGGAAGAAGGCAATCCCTTATGGCGTTCGCCTTTCTTTCACTTTCAAATGAAATCTCAATTAGGGAAGTAATTTGAAAATTATTTTTTCCCTGAATATTCTACCACCCTCTTTAGTTTTGAATCAAAGTCATCAACCATTGAGAACGGAACAATGCATTCTACGAAGGCATCGGTACGTTTCGAAATTCCACCTAACTCATTAGCTATTCGGTGAGCATGCGTGCTCACACCTTGACTCATTGTGGATCCTCGTAATTCTCTTATCAGATACTTGTAATTTGAGTTAGTCGTTTCTGTTCGTAGGACTATTATTTTTCCGTAGAATTCATTATAACCTGAAAGCAATGATGACAAGATGTTAAGATTATAATCTTTTGTAATTGCATCTCCGTTAATCCAAACACTTATTCCAATATCAGAAATCCTCCATTTTTCTGACATTATTGTAATTATGGCGTGCTTTAGATGGTCTCCAAGATCCCTTAAATATTTCTGAGCTTCTGATAGAAAAGAAGTTCTATTCCCAATGCATATCGCGAGTCCTACACTTGGTTTGGACTCTATGCAACAGCAATCAAGCATGAAAGAATAATCTCTTGCTTCACGTAGAATGCTACCCTGCTCTTCATTGGCAAGAGTATAGGAATAACCCACTAGTAGGTTTTCCAAATTGTAAGGAGCTACTTTTGAGTGCTTATTTACAAACTTTGTTACTGTTTCAATTACGCGGAACTTTTCTTCTTGATTTAGCTCAGACGAAGTACGCCACCTTCCTTCAGTTTTTATTGGAATGCCAGCCAATGTAAGTATATCCAAGCAGTTCTTTTCATTCCAAGTAAGGCCATGAACATACGGATAAATCGTGTGGGCAAGCGAGACATGGAGTGGTTCTGAATCTTTGTGTGATAGCAATAAGTCCATTTCTTTAATCACAATTCCGAGATTAACACTTTCGTCGCATATGTTCTGATTGAGACCTATAAAGGATCTTTTTTCACCAATGTCTTGATTCTCGGCTAGTGCAGATATCACGGATAAATATGACAAGCTTTTAAATTTTTTATCTAGAGATTTTGCGACCAAATATGAAATACCTCCAGATGATATTTCTCTGTGTCCATCAACACCATATTTGCAAGGATTCAAAATGCAATTTTCATCGTCAGTAATAATCTCCTCACTAGATATGCTATTGTGATTTATAGCAAGCCAATTGTTCCGAAATGAGTTTCTGAGCTCGCTTGATAGTTCTGTTCCCAAATCCACCAAGATTTGCTGGTCATGAGAGTCATTTTTAAGTTTCAGGACTATTTCTGGAGTTAGGTCAGGAACAAACCTAATGGAACATTTACTTCCTAGTGTAAATATAGCGTATGTCAATATTCCTGCAGAAACAACCCCATCGGTACTATCCTTCGCAATTATCGAAATATCTTTACCATCGTTAATCTGAGTTCTAAGTCTCTCTGCTGAAATTGTAAGGGCCTGATAAAATTCTTTGTGGCCCATTTACTTAATTATTCCAACTGTGCTATGATCGCTGCATATTTCCAATTCCTTTGCAACTTTCCAATCCGTTTGTAGTATTTGGACAATCTATGAATTTTAGCTTCGATCAATTCTAACGATCTGATGTTTCTCCTATCCGTATTGTGAGCTCTCAAATGTTTCTGAAGGCCTACAGCCTTTTTTACTAACTGAGATAAATCTTCCGGGAGTTCTGTTACTATGTCATTATCGGCGAGAATGTTTGTGATACTTTTCCCTAGAAGAGGTTTTGCAAGGGGAATACTGTGTTCATCTCTAAGTTTGATACCAATCCCGCTCGGGCTTAATCCATCCTTAGATAATTGAACTATCAAAGAAGTCAATTCGGAACTAGTACTAGAAACCCAAGTAGGTAAATTATGGGTAGAAGGGCGGGTAGAGTGTGATTTTCCACGAGTATGGGCGTGTATCCTTGCCATTTATATTGGCATGAAATAACGCTATCTTAAATGTTACTTAATTGCAAATAGCATTAGCACGTAAAGTTTAGAAGGATGCCCTCCACCGAGAGAAGATTGCAATTCGGCCAAACTAGACCTCCTCGTGAAGGAAAAACTCGCACTTAATTACCATATCCATGGCGGATTCTCGGATAAAATTTTAACGTGAAAATAGGCCAATGGTACGAATTAGCATTTTGGATGTTTACAAGCAGGCTTCGAACACTGATAGCCTGGGTCAGCTCAGACATTACTCGTCATGATTTAAACATTCTTAGATTTGACTCCCAACCTAAAGTATTAATCGTTCTTAACAGTTATTATATATTCAACTCAATTAAATGACCGTTACCAAAAACAAAATACACAAGTATTGTAAAAAATATCGAAAATTGCCTTATGGTACATAGCCACATCATCAAGAATCCCTTTATCACTGACAATGCTTTGGAATTCAATTTTGATTTTCTACCGTTTTTGGATTAACAACCTCTAATCTTCATCTCCATTATATCTGGTTGAATATACTATCAATTCAAGGTCTGAGGAAATTTTCTCCTGACTGGGGTCAGTTATAGAAAAGGAATAAGTATTTCCGAAATTTGCTTAAACGTTCGTTCGCATGGTATGCCAATGAGAAGGTACATTCAATTGAACAAAATAACTCGAATATCTCAGTTACGGGGCGCTCATGTGTGAATGTAATAGCGACCTCTGGCCATCTTTTTAACCAGACAGAGAGGTACCAATGCCCTAGTAACAGGTTTTGAAAATTTGACAGATTAAATACACCACCTCCTCCATACAGTACCCTAGTAACATAAAGGTTAAATAATTGGATTCGGCCATAGATGCTTAGTATGAATAAGCAAGTAGTCATGGCTCTCGTGGCTGTATCAATCGTTATGGGAACTGCAGGATTACCTGTTATAAAGCTCGCATATGCGCAATACGGATCAGCAACTGGAGGAAATATAGAAGAACAACTCCAGCTAGCTAAAGAAAAGGTTCAGAACGCAAAAGTAGCAGGAGCGTATGGGTCAGGCACACCTATGTTGGGAGTTAATATTGACCAAACAGCTATATTCGTGGGGGTGCTCGTGGCTATATTCGGTGGAGTCGCGGCAGCATTCTTTGCGATGAGTAGAAGTAAAAGGTCAGTCGGCGCAACAAGCTAACTACAAATCATTTTTTTTATCACGTATTTATTTAGTTGGCCTTAAACCAATCATAATTTTGCTCATTACTTGACCTATGCGGTAAAGTAAATTCTTCAATATGTTAACGAACTTAACAGAAGAAAGAGGCTTCATAAGAATCGAAGTCTAGATTTAAGACCAAAATGTATATATCGTAGCACAGAGTTGCTATTTGTAATGAGCGCTATTCTGGGACTTGCGTCAGCGGTAAGTAATGGATTTCATAGCCTGATAAGCCAAATAGGTCCAGCCTACGACCCACTCTTTTACGACGTAATGGTCTACATATTCGGTACGATATTGTTTGCAGTGTTCCTTTTAAGTGTCATTGCATTCTATCTGCGAAAGAAGGGTCTTGGTGGCGGTTCTGCAAAAGAGAAGTGGGTAAACGAATTGGATAAATACTTCGATCGTGAACAGATAGGTTTGATACCGGACGAACTTCATCACTGGTGAGAATAGACAAAATGTCAACCTATTCTTTTATTAATTAATTCTACATTTTTTGTTATTATTGCACTTATAGCGTTAGACTAATTACGTAATAAAGCGACAATCATGATTTGTCAAGTTATGCAGTGCTTTAGTAAAAAAGCTTGTCATCCCAAAACGACAAAATTGCCCTATGTGATTATCTTGATCGAATATTATTGCTTATAATTAAATTTCGTCTAAGTGCGAAAGGTATATGCGGGATTCCGCTCTTTGGCCGACTAATATTTAACCTCAGTAAATG
>DASWDL010000173.1:0-30666 GCA_036395315.1 Nitrososphaeraceae archaeon | reverse complement strand
ATATATTTTACCCGAGCAAGACCATCACCGTGTTCTGCTGAAATACTTCCCCCATGTGAAATGACGAACTTAAATACATTTGAAGCCATTTCTTCGACAAGGGACTCGTGAAAATCTTGTCCCGTTTCAATTATTGGTCTAGTATGTAAATTTCCATCGCCCGCATGTCCATATATTACGTAATCGACTTTGTATTTCTTGTATAGATTAGTTAAAAAAACTACGAATTGCGCTAGCAGGGATGGGTCGACTATCGTATCTTCGATTATGCCCAAAGGCCTCCTGGACCCAACAGTCATTTTAAGAACGTTATTCAATGCATTTTTTCTCTGACGCCAGATTTTTTCGATACTGGCCGGGTCTGTTGTACTCTCGAGCACTTGGGCAAACTGAGATACTTCTATTTCAAAGTTTTTAGCTCGTTTCTCCAATTGGGTTATTGTTTCACCATGAAATTCCACGAGTAGTGTACAATTTTTTCGCAAGTTGTCATCTGGTTTTACTTTGAAATTGGAATAGCCGTCCAGTAATTCTACTGCGACTGGTTTATGTTTAAGGATGTGTGGTATCGATCGGGCCGCTTCTTCAACATCCGGAAACGACAAAAAGCAAAGGTGTCTAAATTCCGGGATGTTTAAAGTCAGTAATTTTGCCTTGGTGACGATCCCTAATGTTCCTTCTGATGCTAAAAAAATTCTCTGGGGGTGAAATCTCTCTTCGTCAAAAATAGAATCAAGACGATACCCACAAGAATTCTTATTAACCTTTGGGTAAATCCGTTTAATCAAACCTATCTTAGGAACTAGGATATCCGTTATTTTCTTTACGGTAGTATCAAACCTACCATTGTCATAGGCATATCCGAACACTCCCCCTGAATAAACAGTATCAACCCCGCTTACATAGCTTATCATACTCCCGTATCCAAGAGTATAAGGTCCGCTAGAGTTGTTGGCTATCATTCCACCTATAGTACAATAGTTACTACTAGCAGGATTAGGAGGAATGAATTTACCATGCTTACGCAATTCTAAGTCAAGTACATGCTTTGTTATGCCCGGTTCTACAACAACATAATTCTCGCCGATCTCTAATATCTTATTCATATTTCGGACGAAATCTAAAACGATTCCATTTGAAAGACACTGTCCAAGAAGACCTGTCCCACCTCCTCTGCAAACTAAGGGTATATTACGAGTTGATGCATATTCACAAATATGTTGCACGTCGAATTCATTTTGTGGATAGTTTATAACCATTGGTTCGATTTGGAAATTACTCGCATCAACTGAATATATTTTCCTACTCCAGGCGTCCCAGAGAGTTTCGCTTGAAGTGATTCTAGCGATCTCTTGACCAGTAAAATTTGGCATGTTTACTACCTTCAATAGGTTGCTAACTATATTATTATGCTGCGACCCGAGTTCGAACAACTTAGATTATCCTGAAATTCTCGTTTAAATCGCCAGCCAAATTGTTTCACGTTTTCGGGAGCAATTTGCAATTAATCGACCTACAACGTACAGTGTTAATACCGTTTAATTTCCGATAAATGTCACCCCGAAACAACCCATGATAATCAAATTTCTGATAGAAGGATATCTGGAATTTTCCTTAACCAGACAAAACAGGGTTATTTACTATATTGAGATCTGCTCTTCTGGATTTGTTTTTTTCCCTTTTAACTTTCTATAAAACCAGAGTTTTAATGCCAAATACGCACTGTAAAGAACAGACTTGGATTTCACACAATACAGTCTAAAACCTTGTATTTGAATGTTGATATTATTGTGAAGTTATATTCTGAAACTTTGTTATGATTTATAATATTAACTAACCCAAACAAAATGGTCCTCATTTGCCATTGAATCTAAAAGGTTCTTAAAGAAGACGGATAAAAAAGGTCTTTGATTACAGAGTTATTATTTCGGTTTTGTCATCCTTGAGTATTATGGTATGTTCTGCTTGGGCCACTACCTTATAGTTTCCCTCAACAAGGACTGGATAGGCATGTATGTTCTTCCTTTTTAGGAGTACACCCAACATTTTTCTAGCATTGCGTTCGTCATATTCTGAGAGAAGCCATCTTGTAGTAAAAGGAAGGGTCTTGAAGCGATCCCAAATAGCCTGAAGGAACTCGTCACAGTTCTTATCTTTTGTGGGTTTTCTGGAGACAACACCAAAAATGTTCCTTACTTTGCCCTCGTAGACAACGCCCTGACCATCTCTTGTTGTTACAAATGGTTCTATTGCATAAGCTTGATTTACAGTTAATACGAAAGAAGATCCGAACGTCCTGATGTTAGGAATTGATTTGCCAGCGTGTATTGTGTATCGCTCTATAGAATGACCGCTTAGATTCTGAATTGGTCTAAAACCGTTCCTTGAAATGGTTCTTTCAATGATTTCTCCAATGTCTGATGAGTTTGTATTTGGTTTGGCCATTTTAATGGCCTCATTTAAAGCTGACTCAGCAGCAGCAACCATTGTTTGGTACATTGCATTAGATGATACTGTTACAGCTGTATCTGCAATGAAACCGTTAACATGAACACCAATATCTATCTTGAGTACATCATCATTACCTACCGAAGTTTGATCATTTGGTTCGGCCGTGTAATGAGCAGCAATTTCATTCAGACTAACATTAACGGGAAAGGCGGGAGTTCCAGCATTAGATATTATATCATTTTCAATGTTTTCACATATTTCGTAAAGATTTTTTCCTGCGAAGTCAATTTTCCTCACACGCTCCCTAATTTGCGCAGCTATCTTTCCAGCCTCGTGGTAGGAATCAAAGGAATCCATTTTTCAACTAATTGGAGAATGATATATAGAGATATTGTCAATTATTTTAGCAAATCCGTAATTCATCGTCACGCGATAATCGCTGAACGAGACTTGTATCATTAAGAACTTTCGAGCAATAAATAAGGTTAAATTATGCCATCTTATACTTCGGTTAGTTTTTAGTATAGGGGTCGTTGTCTAGCTTGGTATGATGCCAGCCTTGGGCGCTGGAGGGCGCCGGTTCAAATCCGGCCGGCCCCATCATGATTGCGCAGTTACTCCACAAATGCGTTATATAACATCACTCCAAGTCGCAACAAGATACTGGAACTCTGACCAATTGGGTTTAGACATTTATTGAAACAAAGTTGATACTTGATTTATCGTGAACTGATATTATTATTGACTCACTTCTTGAGCTTGTTTTTCATCTCAACTATTGTCATGATAATCTGCTTCAGTTCAGTTTCATCATTTGGACTAATTTCGAAGCTTTCAACCATGCCTCTTGCAGCCGTCAACAATGTGAGTATGAACCTCTTTGCCCGTTCCGTTGGGATCGTCTCTTTTAAGAATGTTGTCCCAGTAGTACTCTTGATCAAGACATTTCTACCTTCAAAGGAAACAATATTTTTAGAACCACCAGAATAAAAGTTCACACCTTCATCGGATATTACGATTATTCCTTTAACCCAGTCTGGGTAATAACTCGTTCTTGGGTTGACGAACAGCTCTGATGCAGGAATTGTTACACTAGCAGTAATTTCGCTACTCTTTATTAATTGGTGGACAAAATCCGTTGCCGCTAACATTGCTTTAGACACAAGGTCAAATTTTTGGAGATTAATGAAATCAAGTGTGTCGAATGCTTGCTTTATTTTCTGAGCCGCTGTTGTCAAGTTCTCACTTGGCCTCCTAGGATCGTCAACTATCTCTTCCGTTTGTATTTACCCCACGATAGTATATCCTTCAAACCTTGTAAATTTTTCTAATCAAGTATGTGCAAAATTTGGATAAAATTTCATTCTAGCGAGGATTAAACGGGACATATTTATTAATTGACTCAATCATAGACTCAAGGTGGTTATGCTGACGATCCTGAGGTAATTATCAAATGAGAAGTGTACTACAATGCCCTGAACGGGTAGCAAGACAAGTCAAATATGACCAATCCATCGCCGTCCCTTAATTCTCGAACCAATTACAAATTACAAATAGCAACTTTTTGTAGATGCCAACTTAGAAAAAACCAACGAGCTAGCCATAACTAGAGTAGAGTGACCTCAACTTATCACGCAGACTATTTGCAAGTTTATCAGAAACTTCTTTTTGGCATTTATCAACATTAGTTAAGTTACTTGAAGTAAAAACAAACGGCCCGTAGGCGTAGTTATTTTCTGGCTTCGGAATTTCAGGACTGGTTGATCTCAGTAGAGACCCAAGGTACATATTCAAGTCTCGCATTCCCCCATTTGGATCAGTAAGTATTTTTTCCAGCTTAATAGTATCTAGTCTTCTGTATCCAAAGGAAACTTGATCGACATCACTCCTAAACTTTGTAGGTTCTAAATCAACCTTCGCTCCGATAATCAAAGGGGCTGGTTTATATATTGAATCTATTTTCAATTGCCAGACTTCGTCAGGACTGCTTACGATCGCATCGAAGAAGCTGTTATGCTTTTCTTGGACTGAGATTTGGAATTTCCATTGGTCAGAATTTGCAGAGTATTTTTCGAATAAGCATTTGGCAAGAGTATTACCTTCAAGTATTTCCAACTTCGGTTGATTAAACTTACCACGAATATGAGAGTTGCGCTTGTAATTTTAGAGTTTTAATAATTGCCCTTATCAACACGAGACAATCTGAGATTCTGGGCAATGATTAAAGAAATATTTTTCGTACTTAGGATTGAATTTGCAACTACTTAGTTTCGGTTAATATGCCCGCAAAGGCTCTACAGTTATTTTAACTGACAAATAAATTCTACTTCAACCACGCTTCCAAAGGGTAAGCTGCTTGCACCGATAGAAACCCGGGTATGGGAGCCTTTGTCTCCAAATATGTCTACTAGAAGATCAGAGGCACCATCGATAATCTTGGAATGTTCAGTAAATGTGGGTTCGCAGTTCACATATCCGCATACTCTAATGAACTTGGTAATAAGCTCGAGATCTACGAATTCCTTCAAATGTGCTACGGCATTTATAGCGCATTGCCTAGCTGCTTGTTTAGCAATCTCTATTGAAACTTGCGTGGGAACCTTACCCACAAACTTAGCTGGCAAGGGCATAGATCCATTTTCAAATGGTATCTGGCCCGATAGAAAGACCAAGTTACCAGTTCTAATAACCGGCACATAGGATCCTGCTGAGGGAAGTTGCGATAAAAAGATACCGCGAGACTTTAAATTGTCCTCAATCATTCTTATAAATCGATTTCAGGATCCATTTAACTATTTGCGTAGGAATTCAATTAGAAAGAAGGGTATTTCTACTTTTAAACGCGTTCGATCACGTCTCATTTATTCGAACACTATTGTCAACGTGATGAGAAAATTTAAACATGAACTAGGACTCGCTACTTTTTAACGACCGGACATACATGCCTTCTGGAAATGCTAAACACAGGATGTTTTGCAATACATGCCAGATGTCCTGTTACTCCCTTTTTTTACTTGCTAGGTTCGAAAGATTCTCGGAACACCGATTGACCTACATCATATTTTCTAATGTAATTATGAAAGAAATGCTTTTATGCAGAAATCATACGAACTAATTGCTAAGTCCGTACATCGAAATGTGGGATCAGCTTATTCTTCACACATGCGAGGTGTTGCTTTAAGTATTCTTGTGATGGGGCTTTCAATGGTGGGGATAATTATCGCTTACGTCTCTTTTGGCCACATTGGCCCAAAATTTTCAGCAGATCTGCTCATTAAGGAACAAGCTGCCCTAAGGAAGGACTATGGTTTGGCTGCCCAACCTGTTATTACAAACGACACACTATTGTTAGTACCGCCGTCGCTAAGGAATATAGAAAGCGGTAATCATTAACCATAACTAAAATTTTTTCCGAAAATTAGACAGTTCGTATACGATTGGTGGTATTCGTTTTGTTCAGCTATTGTTGTAGGTTCAATTGTGATCCTAACATTGTGATTCCGTTATTCTATTTCATAAAACATTATTATTTGACCTGCAGTCAAATTAATTTAGTTGACAAATTGTCAAATTTGTGGGTCGCGTTTTGGTAGTCGATCGTGCATAATATGTTCAAGGCCTATATGTTCATCTTGTGTAAATAGAGAGGGGACGCGCTGTACACATTGTAATTCACTAAAGAAACCCGGGGGATTTTTTCGACGGAATATTCCCTTCATTGCCATGTTTATTTCTCTATGGTTCTTTGTATCTGGATTATATCCATTTCCTTATTTATTTGCAGTGGGACTCCCTGTAGATATGACTCAACTACAGCCAATATTTATTGCCACTACCCTTATGACGATACCATTTGTTTTCATGTTATTCGCATGGAAAAAGCGGCAAGAGCGCCTTTAACGTTCTTAGATTACTATATAGAATAACTAGCCTTGTAATCATTTTTATACCAGATATATGGAAAAAATTTACGTTGGGAAGTATCAACGGCGAGACTATTGCAGGTATTGCGTTTGTCTTCCTTTCTGTCTTGTTTATATATGCAGGTACTGTGAATGAAGTTTGGGCTACGATCATGCCAGCAGATTTTTTGATCCTTGCGATTGGTTGCGCTTTTGTCGCCCTAGGTGTCATAACTCTAAGACGACAGCGTTCTTTGATTAGTTCTTGAGTCCGATCTCACAGAAAATTTTAATAAAAGTATCCCGAGCATATTATTGCACTAACATGAAGAAAATAGAGGCGGTCATACCCCACGGCAGGATGGAAAGAGCATTTTCTGCATTGAAGGACCTTCCTCTTGGGGGTCTTACATATTATGAATCCAAGGGAAGAGGTCAAATACCGACCCCGGTCGTTCATGCCGGTAGAGGCACTTCTGTATACAGACCTGAGTTTAATGTAAATGTAACAATTTCGCTTGTAGTTAAAGATCCCCAGGTAAATGATGTCGTAGATAAAATTGTTGAAAGTACGAGCACAGGACTCGCTGGAGAAGGAAAAATTTTTGTCTCAGAGGTTGATGAAGCGGTAGACATTGGTTCTGGGGAAAGAGGGGAAGCAGCTATCTGATTTTTAAAAGTCTTTAAAGTAGCAAAAGCCTGATGCGAGAAATCATTGTCGCCTAAGAAGAAATCATAATTTCTATTAGTTTTCATTCAATACATAATCAACCGTTTGCCCCAAATTCAACATACCCTTAGACCTTCCATATTCCTCGAGTTCTTTCGCCTGCTCCGGAAGCAAACAGATATGGACCTCTCCTTTATCTTTCATTAGACCAGTTATTGATCCTGATTTTTATATTTGTTTCTAATTGTTTGATAGAATTCAGTTTTTCACTCTCACAATTTTTACCTTTTCAAGCACCTTCCAGTACTCTACTTCCGCACCTTGGGTTACTTTCTCACGGATTTCTTCCTCAACGGATGAAGTATCGAACATTTCAAAGGTTTCTAAATCCATAATCTGAAGAGTGTTACCAGAAATAGATATAACTTGGCCATTTCTCTTATCAATTAGTGGAACATCTACATTAGCCGAAACTGGTGCTACCATATTGTGTTTAGAGCCATCAAATACTGATATAGCAGATACTCTTGCCTTTGCAGAGCCATGTTTGCCAGGCTTGCTGTGATCATAGGAAACTATACGACAAGGCTCACTGTCTATTATTATGTAAGAACCGACTTTCAGACTGCCCAAATCCATCGGTTTGCTCAATTTCGATCGGAAAAATAGAATTGAGATTCATATTTAACGGTTCTGGTTTAGATAAGTCTATTTTAATTTGTTAAGGACAGAAAAGCTTACCAAATTATTTAATGATATTCCTTTTCTAGCTACATCCATTCTAGTTTTTTCACAATATCTTTGATCACTTTGATGTGTCCTATCTCCTTCGACTTCCAATAGTACAATGTTCTTCGAGTAGGGAAAAGTGAACTTTAAGTACTGCCCATTCACAAATTCAAGGTGGCCCAAACACGCAGATTTTACTCTATCTCTTCTTGCTAGAGAGTTTGCAATGTCACTTAGTTCAGGATCTTCACATGTATACTTTGTAAAGTATACTGACACATAACTCAACTTCTCCTGGTACCTCTCAAACAATCCAGCTTTGAAATTAAAGTAGAAAGAAAGTTTATTTAGAAAGTACTTAGCAACGTCTGTGAAGATTGTTGATGCCTGTCTGTACTTGGCAAGTATGTAATGATTTGCGTAATTAGGAAAATAAGCGATACAATCAGAAGGAAAAGTTGCTGTAACAAAATACATGCATTCAATATTATCTGACTTTTTCCAGGATTCTATCAAGAGATAATTGTTCTTATTGTGGGGAGAGCAAACATACCCGCTAATCTGCAATCAAACCAATCCCCATTGGTCAGATATTTCACCGGGAATATTTATATTATTGGTATCGTTATGAAGGAAAAATCTTTAAATTTAAAAAGACTAAGTATCATCTGCTATTTAGTTGAAATTATAAATCCATTTAAGAATTTTTGGTACTCTTCGCTGGGCCCCATGATGCAGAATTAAAATTGTTAATCTTTGATAAAAAATACGGTAAAAAGAGGAAACATATTCCAGCTGAAGCAGCTCCGGCAGGGTCCTTTATTGCACTTAGAACTGTTGAAGTGATAGCCCTCTTGCAATTTAAACGGATGTTGGTTCTTTTGTTCATTTCAGCTAGTTGATTGTGGCCATTAATAGCTCTTAAGACTTGGGAAGAGAAATCTTCGAATGTGCTGGCGGGTGTGAATTTCAACCTCGCATTCTGGTTGTAATCGATATCGTAACCCATTCCAAGTACTATATTTTGTAAATATAGATCGATTGCGATGATGTGAGAGGGAATCACAATCTTCTTCGCAATTTGACTTTGAACCGCAAGCCCTCTGCCCATTACGGTATATTGGGAAAGTTGTTTCGATCTAGCATCTTCCAACCACTTTCCTATGAAAAAGGAACCCCTGCCAGCAATCCCTTTGCCTAAACGTGGTTGCGGATTTGATGCACACATTGCTACATTCCTACCAATTGACGACACAAGCTCTTTAGTACATTTCATGTCAGGTATTACATCTGCGTCGTATAACACAATCACGTCTCCACGAGCATGATGCATTATTTCATTCCAGGCACTAGCGGCCCCCCGGCGCTTATCGTGGTGAAATAATCTTATTTTACTGTCATGACAAGCCAAGCAATAGTCTTTAATGATTGCAGAAGTCTCATCGGTAGAATCGTCGGAAATTATTATTTCTAATAATTGAAAGGCTTGGCTATCACATAAGATTATGCTATCCAATAGTGTCTTAATATTTCCAGCTTCATTGTATGAAGGGATTCCTATGGTAACCGTTTGCACTGTTGAGATTTAACTTTGGGATATCTTTAATCGTTCCCATATGTTAAATTTCGCAGCATTTCGGAGTTAAAATGTAATGCTTATATAATTTTAGAATGATATAGTTGTCGGCGGAAATATTTTTGTGTTAAAATCTCACGACACACATGTAGGATTTGACCGGTGTCTCCATTGATATTTAAGAGTCAAGGGTTATACAAGGTACTAATCTTGCCATCGGTCGAAAGCGTTTACCAATGAACCACTCAAAATAGCCGAATTCAACGATGGTCAAATGAACCACTTAGACTACTTTAGCGCATAACGTATTCATATGAATTATTCCTTCACCCATCATACTTGAAAGAAATGGACTCAAAAATCTCCCTCCTTAAACTTATGGCATCCAAAGTCAGTCTTACAAAAGGAAATTTGATTATGCCGGTAATTTTGAGTGAACTGCAACGTCAAGTTTCTGACACCTCCCTTGCTACTACTCCGCTTTTTGCGCTTATCGAAGAAATTCAGAAAATCCTTGATATGGGAATAACTCAGATTATGATCTTTGGCATCCCAAAATCCCGTAACATTATGGGAACGGAGGCTTGGAATCCCAGAGGGATAGTACAAAGCGCGTTAAAGATAATTAGAACGAATTTCGGAAACAGCATTAAAGTCTCGACAGATGTATGTGTATGTCAGTATAACTTGTCCGGTCATTGTGGGACAGTAAGTCAAGCTGGTACTGACCTAGATAACGATGCATCTATAATCAACATGAAAAAAATTGCCTTGAGCCTCGCAGAATCAGGAGCCGACATAGTGGCTCCATCATCAATGATGGATGGTCAAGTATCGGCGATAAAAAATTGCCTTCTGGAGAACGGTTTCCATAAAGTAAAAATTATGCCGTTCGCAGCAAAAACCTCGTCAAGCTTATACAAGCCATTTAGAGCCGCCGCCTTCCTAAATTTTCAAATGGATTCCAAAATCAACAAATCAAAATATCAAGTGTCATGCGGCAATCTGCGTGAGATACTAAACGAAATACAACTGGATTTGAACGAAGGTGCTGATATAGTAATGATCAAACCTGGCTTGGCTGCAGCTGATTTGATCATAGAAGCAAAAAGAAGATTCTGCTGTCCACTGGCGGTGCAAAATGTTTCTGGGGAAAACCTTATGATGAAAACAGCTTCAGGGAAAGGCTTGATAGACCATGATGAGTGGATGTTAGCATATTTAGTGGGAATGAAACGCGCGGGAGCGGAACTCATAATGTCATATGATTTAGATAGGATTATTCGACATTTGGACTAATTTCGATTGTTAAATTCGGAGTTAGTTCGATTCAGTTGGGTCAGTTTAGACTCATTGGGCAAGAATAATACGAATGGTCGTGGGATATGCCATGAGTATGTGGATAATTCTCTCGATTTCAGACCTTGAATTACATTGTATTATCAGGTCCAATGAAGTAAAATTAATCCTAATTTTGATTCTTCAAATTCTGAAAAAGCAGAAATACAAATCAACTCGATGGACGCATCGCATTACGAACCACTTTGTTAAAATTAGTTCTCTAAGTATTTGATGAGCTAACTATCATTACGATGAAGTCAAATATATTTTGGTTTGACCTGCTTGGTCGGAAAGCTAATTCTTGAAAGATGTTTTGATTCCAAAAGATGACTGAAATTGGTGAAAAGAAGAATGTTCTACTTTTAGAATATCTTAGCATACTTGAAATTATGAAGTTGATAGTAAGCTCACACAAACTCAAAGTAGTTATATGGAAGCAAATTATCATGAAAAATGTCCCGCGGTAGCTCAGCCTGGTAGAGCTTTCGGCTGTAGTAGTCGGCTAAAGAGCTGACCGCGAGAAACAGCCTATCAGGCTAACAATTGCAGTGACCGAAGAGTCGCAGGCTCAAATGGTGTCTGGTAGTGCCAACCTAGAGCAGATCCTGCCCGCGGGATACATTTTGTTTAACGTCTATCCGCTAAGCGTTTATTCATATGGATATAAACTGGAACCATTTTGGAATTCGACTGGTTAATTTGAATATTCTTGGCGCCTACTGGCTTGTCCAATTCAGACCTTAACATAATGTACAGTTTATGTAATCTTTTAATCTCCTGCATCCGATTTTTTCAACGGCCAAAAATTCATGTAATAGACCTGTCGATATTGGTCCTTCTAACTAGCGTATAAATTTAAGGGGATTCTTTAGGTTTAAGTAAATAAATGCACAATTAAAATTAATATTGAGCAAATAATATCACCTATAAGAAATAGAATTGCCTAAAATATGCGTTTCCTTGGCACCATCATCGTCGAATGACCTTTTAGTACTCTTACATAAAGTAAATAAAAAAGCGGCTAATTTTGTAGAAATCAGATTTGATTATTTGCATAGCGGTGAAATTCAGAAGGTTCTAACTGAAAAGGTCCTAAGGGAAGTCCGCAATAGAGCCATTTTTACGTTGCGTCCCAATTCAGAAGGTGGGTATTTCGTGGATGATTCTTTAGAGCGAGCTAAGGTTCTTAAGATACTTGGACTCGCTTATCCAATGCTACTTGATGTAGAATTCAATCTCCTCAAAGAGAACAGCGAGTTAACGGCTTTTTTCCGGCAAAATAAAATACCAGTTATGGTATCGTGGCATAATTTGTTACGAACCCCAGCAGTACCGTTCCTACTAGCCAAAATCTATAAGATGCAAAAATACAGTAACGTCATAAAAGTTGTGACTAAAGCCAATAAAGTTCAAGACGCAATTAATATTCTTTCTATTTATGACATTATCAAGAATACTACTCTCATAGCATTTGCTATGGGGGAATTGGGTGTGTTATCTAGAGTACTATGTACAGTATACGGGAATGCTCCATTTACTTATGCTTCATTGAACAAAAGTACCGCCCCAGGACAGATAAACATAGAAACGATAAGAAAATTGTATGAGGGCTTATATAGAAAATTGTGAGTAATGGTGGACCGAACACTAAGTACATATTGCATTATTGGCGATCCAATTGATCATTCCTTATCACCAGCATTGCATAACGCTTCATTTAAGACACTTAATCTCAAATGTACGTACATAGCATTTAGAGTTGCAAAAGGTGATCTTTCTAGTGCAATTTGTTCATTGAGATCAGTAAATATCTCAGGATTTAACGTTACAATACCACACAAAGTTGAGATACTTAAATATGTGGATGTAAAGGATAACACTGCTGAAAGCGCAAGTGCGGTAAATACAGTTAAGAACGAAAATGGTAAATTGATTGCGTACAATACGGATATTAAGGGATTTATTACACCATTGCGAAACCGTAACATAAAATTTGACGGAATGACTATTTTATTACTAGGTGCGGGAGGTGCCGCGCGCGCAATAGTAACCGCACTAGCAGAAGAAAAAGGTATATCTAAAATCTATATCTTTAGCCGGAATCAAGTCAAAATGAAAGAACTTGTGATAATTGCAAATCAAAAGGGCTTACAGTGTGTTACTATAGAACAGAATGAAATTCCTAACTTCTCTATTTCAAGTAATTTGATTATTAATGCTACCCCTATAGGAATGGCTGGGGAAGCAAGCCCCTTAAGTTATAAGTATATACCGAAAGCTTCTATTGTTTACGATATTATTTATAACCCAATAAATACTGGATTGATATTAAGTGCCAAAAGGGCAAATGCAGAAATTGTTTATGGTTATGAAATGCTTCTGGAACAGGCAGCAGAATCATTTAAGATTTGGACGGGTGTCAGACCTTCAATAACTCCTATGAAAAAGGTATTATTTGGTGGATTTGGTGAACCTGCATGACATTAAAGTCAATTGCCATCGTTCATGGCGCGATATCGATAGTGAATGCAGTGGCGACTGGATTTGGATCTGCATTAGGAATATCCCTAACAGTGAAAGTCGAATTAGTTGCTGAAAAAGGAAAGGGAATAACTTTTGAATCTGGTACTGGCAATAAGATGATTAAGTATATTATTAAAAATGTCCTTCCAAAAGACTTTACTAAAGAGAAGCATTTGAATGTTGTCATCAGCTCTGAGATTCCTATAAGCGTAGGATTGAAAAGCTCTAGTGCTGTGTCGTGTGCCATGGCTCTTGCTTGCATGGGGCTACTAGGGAAGCGGTTACCAGATAAGCAGATACTCGACTCTGCTACTAACGCGTCTCTACATGCCAAAACCACAATTACAGGAGCCTATGATGACTCAGCAGCCTGCTACTATGGCGGCTTTGTTGTAACCGATAACTTTGGTAGGAGAGTTTTGAAACGAGACTATTGTGCCGAAGACATAGTGGCGATAATATATTTACCACAGAAATCCAGAAGTGGAGATATATCCAAATTAAAACTTATGGCGGATCTATATCAGGACGCCTATGACTTGGCATTTTCTGGACAGTATTGGACAGCAATGAACCTGAATGGTGTTCTGGGTTCCTCATTGTTATTGGAGGATTATCTTCCAGCTAGACTTGCGTTAGAAAACGGTGCATTGGCTGCAAGCATAACTGGGAATGGACCTGCATTAGCAGTAGTTGCAAATAAACAAGATATTAAGAGGATCAAATCAGCTTTCAAATCCCTACCCGGGAATATGATAGTGTCACAGATAAACAATGAGAAAGCGGCGCTAGTGAGTTGAATGGAGGAAGTAATTGTAAAGAAATCCGTTTTAAGAGGG
This sequence comes from Nitrososphaeraceae archaeon, assembly GCA_036395315.1. Classification (GTDB taxonomy): domain Archaea; phylum Thermoproteota; class Nitrososphaeria; order Nitrososphaerales; family Nitrososphaeraceae; genus TA-21. The sequence continues at coordinate 16,635 of DASWDL010000173.1, read as the reverse complement.
TTAATTAATTGTCCTCCGAGTAAAAGCTATAGTCATCGAGCCGTAGTGGTATCTTCGCTTGCAGAAGGAGAGTCATTGTTAACTAATCCTTTGAGATCTCGTGACACTAATGCAACTATAATAGGATGTAAAGCATTGGGTGTTGAAATTAAAGATGGTCCAAAACATATTGTGATTTCAGGAAGAAATAGATTTAGCGCACCGAATGATGTTATTAACGTTGAAAATTCAGGAACTACTTTACGCTTTCTAACACCCATGTCTGCCTTAGTAGAAAAGGGATTTACCGTAATCACAGGAGACGAAAGCATCCGTAGAAGGCCAATGGGTCCTATGCTTCGAGCATTGAACAATGTTGGAGTTAAATGTTATTCAACACGATTAAATGGTTCCGCCCCGATCATTGTAAAGGGAGGTGGAATTCGCGGTGGGAACACCACACTTTGCGGTACCGTTTCAAGTCAGTTTCTATCCGGGATCCTGATTTCTGGAATTTATGCTCAATCAGAACTAGAAATTCAAATTGAGGGTAGACAAGTATCCCGTCCTTACATAGATTCTACGATTGCGATCATGAAGGAGTTTGGAATTCGTATTGAAAAGTCCTCTGATTATAGTTTTTTTAGTGTTAGGGAGGGCAGGTACAAACCCACGTCATTCAATATTCCAGGAGACTTTTCAGCTGCCGCGTTAATGTTATCTGCAGGTGCAATGCTTGCAGAGGAACTTATTGTGTCAGGTTTGGATTTTTCCTTCCCCCAAGGTGATTCGAAGATCGTGGAATTTCTTGAAAGACTGGGGGCCAAAATTAAGAAAAAGATAGGCAGCGGCCAGCTTTCTGTAAGCAGCTGTGAGTCATTTGATGGAGGAGAATTTGATCTTTCCGACACTCCAGATTTACTTCCTGCGATATCGATTCTGTCCCTAAAATCAAGGAAACCAATTAGAATTTTCGGAATTTCTCACGCTCGCTTTAAGGAAACGGACAGACTTGGTATTATTGCCTCTGAACTATCCAAACTTGGTTTGGAAATTAAAGTGAAAAATGATGAATTACTACTCAATAAGAAGGGAGAGCTGAAAAGCGCTTGTCTTGATGCTCACAATGACCATAGACTTTTTATGAGTTTTGTCATTGCTGCAATGCTTACTGATGGATCTGTTATTAGAGGTGCCGAGTCCGTTGACGTTTCCTACCCAAAATTCCTAGCTGACATGAAAAAACTTGGCGGAAATATTGACCCTTATAGATAGGCATGTCGGTTCCGAAAGTAAACAGAACTTGTCCCTGAAAATTGTGGTCAATTGTGACACCGCCTAAGAGTCCCTTTTAAGACATCTGCAATCCAATAGGATTAATACTAATACATGGTAACAAAATAGCGAATGACCCTTCAGTTAAGAAAGTAGTAGGCAAGTGAAAAATATTTCCAAACTATTTAGAGACCAATAGATTCTTACACCGCTATACTCAATTTAAGTGAGATAGTGATGTGGAGTTGCAGAGAAATTGTGTCTGTTTTCTCCAGTAACTAAAATCCCTTATCTATAATTCCTGCCTGAATTTGTAATTGAATGATATGAAACAGTTAAAATTATCTTACTGCCAAGAAGGCTAACTACGAATTAGAAGTTCTTAAATATAAGATAAGAGATTATTCTAATGGACAGGCTACAGTATAGACTCCTGAAAAATGAGGGGGTATATCTTGGCATTTTATACATTATCCAGTAATCATAACTTTTTCTTATAATCAGATTCATGGCAAAGTCTATAAATATCGGATATTTGCTGCAATAATGTAGATAATCTTTATCCTAACAGTTAGGATTACAACTTAATCATAAAGCCAATATATGTGTCCGGAATCCCAATAGAGTAATCTAAGCATGGTGGGAAATATTCTTGGTGAAAGATTGGTTATGATGAGTTTCGGAGAAAGTCATGGTAGATGCGTGGGAATGGTTTTAGATGGCTGCCCTGCGGGTCTCCCATTATCGGAAGCCGATTTACAGCTCCCATTAGACAAAAGAAGACCAGGACAGTCGATAATTACTACACAGAGGAAGGAAGAAGATAGAGTTGAAATTCTATCGGGGACATTTAATGGCTTTACAACCTCGGCTCCTATCTGTGCATTAATTTGGAATAAAGACCAAGACTCGAGACCATACGATATTATGAAAGATACCCCACGTCCGGGTCACGCCGATTATCCTGCTTCTGTAAAATATAAAGGATTTGGAGACTATCGAGGAAGTGGACGATTTTCTGGAAGACTGACTGCTACAATGGTAATGGCTGGAGCAATCGCACAAAAGCTGTTGTCTTACACTTTGGGCATAGAAGTTGTTGCCTATACACAGCAAATAGGGGGAATAATTTGTAGACCTATTGCATTTGACGAAGCGAAGGCAACCACCTATTCTAACGACGTACGATGTCCAGATTTTGAATCAGCAGAAAGAATGAAGTCTCTGATTCTGAAAGTGAGGAAAGAAGGCGATTCACTAGGCGGCGTTATAGAATGTGTTGTAAGAGGGTTGCCTGTGGGATTGGGAGAGCCAATATTTTCATCCATGGAATCGGACCTTAGCAAAGCGCTTTTTAGCATACCGGCTGTTAAAGGTATAGAATTTGGGTCTGGTTTTATTGGTACAAAACTAAAGGGTTCAGAAAATAATGATGAGTATTTCATTTCCAAAGGGAAGATTGTGACAAGGACAAACAACTCTGGTGGAATCATTGGGGGACTAACCACCGGTATGCCCCTATTAATAAGGATTGGATTTAAACCTGCATCTTCTATAGCCAAGAAACAAAGGACAGTAAATTTACTAAGCTATTCAGAATGTGATATTAATGTACCAGGAAGACATGATCCATGCGTTGTTCCTCGTGCGCCCCCGATAGTCGAATCGGTAGTTTCACTAGTAATAACTGATCACGCTTTACGTTCAGGGATTATACCTTCAGTATTAGGGAAAAGAGATGGTTGAAAGTAAAGAACTGGAGCGACTACGGATTATGATGAGGTCAATAACCGTAGACATTATGCAGTTAGTAAAAACTAGGATGGAAATTGCTCAACGGATTGGAGCTATTAAGACCAATCTGAACAGAAAGATAGAAGATGAAGTCGTAGAACAAGATATTCACAATCACGTACAAGATCTAGGGTCACGTATAGGTCTCGACAGAAATTTTACCGGAAGATTGCTGAATTTGTTGCTTACACAGTCCGTAAAGGTTCAATTAGAAAGCTCAGCATTTGTGGATAGCTTGACTCCTATGGACGTATTTGTACGGGCAAAGAAGCTCGAAAAAGAGGGCAAAAAGATCATTCATTTGGAGGTAGGCGAACCAGATTTTTTGCCACCGCGCCGGATTAACCATGCTTTGTTAAGAGCAGTAGAAAAGGGTCAAGTGCACTATACTGAAAGCTCTGGCGTTCCTGCACTTAGAAAGGAACTTTCAAAGAAATTTAGGTGCTCGGATAAGGAACGAGTGATAGTTACACCAGGAGCACGCTTTGCCATATTTAGCGCCATTGCTTCAGTTGTGAATCCTGGAGAGGAGATCATCGTGTTTGAACCAGCATGGCCCGCTTATAGGCAATGTGCGGAATTTATCGGAGCCAAGGTTAAAGTAATAAGTACGTCTCTTGCGAATGGATGGACGCCCCAAATGGATCAACTTGAGAAAGTAATGTCTGAAAATACGAAAATGATAGTGCTGAATTATCCAAATAATCCAACAGGGAAAATAGTTAATGGAGGACTATTTAGGAACATAGTCGATCTCGCACGCTCGAAAGATGTTTTTGTGCTAAGTGATGAAGTTTATGCAGAGTATTCATATCTGGCATTTAGGAGTATACTGGAATTTGGGTATGAAAAGGGCATTATGATTTCATCCTTTTCTAAAAGTCACGCGATGACGGGGTTCAGGGTAGGTTTTGGAATCAGCACAGAGGAGATCGTAGAAAAAATGGTGAAAGTTCAAGCGATGGCAGTAACTAGTGTTGCAGAACCAATACAATATGCCGCTCTTTCGGCATTGAGGAATAAGGTAACTGGAAATATTCGTATCGTTAAAAAGAGGTTTGAGCTAGTGAGGAATAGATTGGAATCTATGCCTGTCAAATATTATTGTCCCGATGGAGGGCTGTATTTTTTTGTTCAGATAAGTGAACTGGGAATTAAACCAGGACTATTTCTGGGGTACCTGCTTGAGAGAGGTGTAGCGGTAGCTCCCGGAATTGGATTTGGAAGGAACTATGCCGATTTCATTAGGATTTCGGTTTGTCAACCAATCAGGATACTGAACAGGGGATTGGATATTATTGAATCTTCAATTCGAAACCCGCATATGATATGAAAAAAAAGATTGGTATTGTTGGGGCAGACGGAAAAATGGGGAAATGGTTCTCCACTTACTTTGCGACCAATCACAATAATGTTCTCTATTTTTACGATATTAAGAAAACTTACGCCACAACGTTGCCGAATGTAGTTCATTGCAGTAGCTTAAAGCAGTGCGTTCGCGAGGCAGATTACGTCATCATTTGCGTCTCATCTGATAAAACCAGCATAGTGATCCAAAAATCTGTTAATTGGATGAAGAAAGGGTCGGCGGTATTAGAAATCTCATCTATAAAGCAGGACGTGTCTAAATCTTTAATTAGTGCTCCAAAATCAGTTGTTACCATTTCTATTCACCCTATGTTTGGTCCCGGAGCAAAAAAGTTGGAGGATGTAAAAATTTTATTTGTTCCTGTGAGGGATAAAAAACGTGAAGAGCAAAAATTAAGATCAATATTAGGCGATGCGAAAATCCTAGTAATAAAAGACGTAGTCTGCCACGATAGATTAATGGCGTTAATTCTTGGATTAATCTACTACGCCAATCTTATTATTGCAAGTGTGGTATCGAAAGAAAATTTTGCTAAGCTTAAGAAATATTCGGGTACCTCTTTTGATCTCCAATCAATATTATTTCACAGCATCTTGATCGATGATCAAAGTCTAATTTCCTCTATTCTAATTAATAACAACTTATTGTTGCCATACCTGAAGGAGTTCCTAAGGGTATCTAAAGAAATTTTTGAGGCGATTTACACAAAGGATAATAAAAAGCTAAATAGAATAGTGAGAGATATGAACCATCATTACGACAAGAATAACGAAATTGAACGGTCGTACCAGAGACTGTATTCCTTTATTCAAAATATGTAGAATAAATGACCTTGACCAAAATAGAGAACTCATCCCAAAAAAGTTATGAACTTCCAAATAGCATTCTAGGCAACTAGTATATTTTTCTTAGCTTACTTCTTCAATAATTGTTCGATATCAGTTAATCAAGATTAAACTATTCTGGTATATGTGAAGATAAACTGCAATGGAGAATTCACAAGGTTAATAGTCTGTGAAACGCATGGTAAGTCCTGTCCCTTGGTTAAATCTAAAAAGTGCCTCTGTTGCGGGAAGAAAATTTGCTTGTGTAGTTATTCCCTTTGATTAAATTGACCTAAAAAGTATAGTTTACCATAAGTTTATGAGGTATCCTCATTAATGAGCTTTTAAAAGGGACTAGTTGTTTGAACAACCTTTTCAAACCGTATCAGATTGCGACGTCAACTACTGGGCCAAATCGAAAGAACCCTAGTGCAGAGCGAACTACAAATATTGGGAAATATGATAATAAAGACAAATATTACCGCCCTCCTTTTACAAGATTTTTCAGCGAGTTAGCGCCAGAGTCCAAACTATTACCAATTAGATAGAACGCAAGACCAGTTAAGGCTATCATTAGACCGGGTGGTAAGATCCACCACCAGATGCCCCGAGCAGCTGCATTTGCAGTGTTAGCATCGTGCAGTATCTGTCCCCACGTGGGTATGGTAGGATCTCCCAGGCCAAGGAAACTGAGTGCTGCTTCCCCCAAAATAGCTGCGGGTACCGCTATAGCCATACTTGCAAATGTCAGAGGTAAGAGTTGTGGTATTATATGTTTAAAAATTATTTTTAGATCTGATTGTCCCATTATCTTGGCGGCTTCAACGTATTGGAAGGTCTTTATTTGTAATGCGAGACTTCGAATTATTTTTGCTGTTCCGACCCAACCGAAAATAATAAGAAAGCCCGCTATTAAAAAAATGCTTCTCCCAAAAGTAATGGACAAGATTATGAGCAGCGGGAGGGCTGGGAGCGCATAAAAGATATCATTTATTCGCATCATTGTCTCATCAGTTCTTCTTCCCTTCAAACCTGAAATCACTCCATATAACAAACCCATAGTGACGGCAATAGTTGAAACTGTGAGGCCAATAAAGAGAGCTACAGGCGCTCCGAGGATTATTCCTAAGGCCAGATCCCTTCTTATGTCGTCCGTCCCCATTAGTCCGAAAACCTTACCACCCAACGTCACACCTGAGCTTTGAACGGTACTTGCGTCGTCGAATAAGTAAAAAACCTCTGAAATTCGATACATGCCTTTGAGTATCTTGTCTTGCGTAGAGTCAGAAAAGATCATTGCTTGGGGAGGGACAGTATTTAGTCTATTGTCAAATAGCCCTTTATACTCCGATAAACTTTGGCTAATTAGTCTATCTGTCGAAAAAATCCTGCCTGAATAGGAATTGTTAATACCCTTAGATTCGGGTAATGCCGAATAATAAAGGTTAAATCTCTTACTGTCCGGTCGCTCAATGTCTATCTGGAGTACCGGTTGGACTTGTCCATATTTAACTGAATATCTAAACATGAAATCATCAGGAAAACTGTCTGTTTGAATATTTATTACGTAGGTATGGAGCACTGTTCTAATTCCATTTGTTTCTTTTGTCGAAATTTCTGCCATATTTTCATTCAAGATAAGGTGAGTAAATGGCTTAGGACCGAAACCACCAGTCATCCAGGCCGGGGCCGCAGCCTTTGGATGATCAATCCAGTAATTTGGGTTATTCCACTGTGAATAAGTCTCGATAGGAACGAAAAATAAACCGTAAGCTGTTAGGCTCAATAAAAAAATAATAATGATTATTCCGGCCAATCCTCCACGGGACCTTACTAAATGGGCAATAGTTTTCGAGCGGAATTTCATTTTAGAAGATCTTTACCCGAGGATCAAGAATGGTATAAGACAAATCGAGTACGAAGACAGTTGCTACAAAAATCAGGGTGCTGACGTAAGTTAGCCCAATTATAACGGGAATGTCTAGCAGACCGATAGCATCATAATACAGCTTACCCATACCTGGCCAATCAAAAACGGCTTCGACTATTATCGATCCACCAAAAGAACTCGCCAAGCTAAGGGCTACTGCCGTTATAATCGGGGGAGCAGCATTTCGTAAGGCATGGGAATATAGGATTTTCTTCTTAGATATGCCAATGATACGTTTTGCAGTAATATAGTCCTCTTTCAAGATGTTGGCAAGAAAGTACCTTACAATGTATGACCACGATCCAAAAGAAACAAGTGTAATGGTAATTAGTGGAAGTATCATGTGGTAAGCCAAATCTATTGGATACATAAGATCTGAAGGGGAAGAAGTTGGAGTAGCCCTGGCAGGAAAAATCTGCAGGGTAAAGGCAAATAGAAATATCATTATCATAGCGATCCACCACGAAGGAAAACTATTACTAAAAATAGCGAATATGGAGCTTGATTTATCCCAGAAAGAATCACCTCTACTAGCAACAAAAGTACCCAATAATATTCCAATGATAATTGCTAAAATTGTAGAGGAACTAAATAGTAGCAATGTTTTTGGTAGCTTTTCGAGTATTATGTCTCTGACATTAGATGATCCTGAATCGGTAGTAAAAAAGTGCGACTTTCCCAAATCCAGTGTCATTATGCTAACCAATCTCGAAAATAGCTTAGTCGGAGAGTACCATTCTTCATTAAGACCTAGAGTCTTGGTCTTAAAGTCGATTTCGTTTTTTACAAATATTTGTTTGTCGGCAGGATCTTGAAACTTAAGATGTTTTTCATTTACCTCATCTACTACTTGACTTCGTACATTCTCCAATAGAACTTTGTCTAAAGTTGGGCCCAACATTACTACTGTTATAAATAGTGTACCAAATAAAACGAGCAAGACGTTGAAGGTACGAAGAAGTATAAGCGTGGGTAATCCCATTATTATTTACACTCCAAACAATGACTACAAAATGCTATATTTTGATTCTGTTTTAGGCAGCCCAATTATCGTCATGCTGATTCCGTCAGCTTCTTAGTGCACTCTTGCATTGCACAAATATCTCTAATTCGTTGTGTCCATAACCATAATTACAAAAAGTGGAAATTGTCCGCTAGTCTCGATTTCCCGTTGAATCGTGGACGATTTTGACTTGGATTTAAATAAATACTGGATAGATATTTTCTTATTTCGGAGATCTGCTGATTACCGGAATTTATGAATCCCCTATAATTAAACAAATCTGGTAATAGTGGTTCAGATAACAAGTGCTGAAAAACATCACAAACAACATCGTTCGAACCGCACTTAGCAGTTAAGTTGAGTCCATTATTTATCCAGGCTAACATTTGTGGGTTTTCAGAGGGTATCGTTAACCAACTTGGATCATTTTCGATTATATTTCTGGGTAGCTTCAATATTTTCTGCATGGTTATACTATTTTGACGGTGTTTTATTAATATTGGGTAAATGATTTCCCATCCATATTTTAATTATTTAGCAGCACCGAATAATTCCTTTTAAAAATCTCCTACCTTCAGCCTTCTAGAGAACATTTCGTCAAACTTGTCAAAAAATAGCGCTTATTTTAGTAATAAGAATTCCAGTAATGCTTTTTGTATATGAAGCCGATTTTCGGCTTCATCCCACACCACAGAAGATGGTCCATCAATCACGTTCGCAGTTACCTCATGCCCTCTAATAGCAGGTAAGCAATGCATGAATATGGAATCGTCCTTGGCCAAGGACATTAGTTTGGAATTAACTTGGTATTTCGGGAGAAAAATCATTTTCTAATCTCATATTCATCTTCCTTTCCAATTGAAATAAACGTATCAGTCGCAACTATATCTGCATCCTTGACGACCTCAGCGGGCTCCTCGGTAATTCTAAATTTAATTTTTTTTGAATTATAGCCATCTTTGATGTAATCTAGTATAGACGCGTGGGGCTGGTAGCGCTTAGGAATTGCTGCGGCAACAGCTATGCCAGTTTTAATGCAGCCTGCAAGTAGGTCATTAAAGACGTTATTTCCATCTCCAATCCAAGCTAGCCTCAGACCATCTAGACGACCTTTGTGTTCCTTTATGGTCATCAAATCTGCGAGGACTTGGCATGGATGGTGTAGATCCGAGAGACCATTAATAACTGGAATTTGGGAATAACTTGCCAAAGCCTGTAAATCTAGATGGGAATATACTCTAGCTACAAGGCAATCAAGATAAAGTGATAGGGTTCTAGCAGTGTCTTGAACAGACTCTCCGCGAGAGAGTTGGAGATCATTAGAATTCAAGTAAATCGTGTTACCTCCGAGCTGTAGCATCCCTGCTTCAAAGCTCACTCTTGTCCTAGTTGATGGCTTTTGAAAAATTAATCCTAGAGTCTTACCCTTTAAGTGAGGTTCTGACTCTTTTCCATGCCTCTTAAGATCTGATGCTTTAGAGATTAATGCAAGGATATCCCTCCGACTCAAATCGTGAATACTAAGCAAATCTTTTTTACTCATCTAAATCAGCTATCTCATCATCAGTTAAGTAAACAACCTTATCATTAGCTGATGCCCCTTTTTTTTCATCTGATTTTATTCCATTCTTTTCTTGCTTTAGTTTACCATTACCAATTTTGGTTTGAGCCTTCATATTATTTTTGTTTGAAAAGAGTCTGCCCCATAAGCCCTTCTTGGACGCACCTGAATGTTGGCCCGAATAATTCGACGCCTTCGGGGAAGCACTATAAAGCTTTTCAGTTCTAAAAATTAATTGTTGAAGATCACTCCGCTTCTCATCTGCTGTAAGTAAGGATGGTTTCTCAGCATTAGTATCCAATTTCTTGCCAGAGGCAACTGTCGGTGTAGTAAGTTCTCCTGAGATTACCTTCATTTCCTCTTTGCGTTCATCACCAGAGGCAAAATTGTCTACATCTTTTCGTAACAGTGAAGTCAGGAATTTTTCAGCGTCAAACTCTACTAGGTCATCATAATTCTGACCAGTTCCAAGAAACAATACGGGCCTATTAGTTATTTGAACAACTGAAATAGCTGCACCGCCTTTTGCATCAGCATCACTTTTAGTTAAAATAGTCCCGTCGAAATTTGTATATTGAAAAAATTGTTTTGCTTGATTCACTGTATCGTTACCAGATAACGAATCTCCAACGAATATGCTAAAGTCGGGCTTGATCACACGTGTAATCTTATTTATTTCTTCCATTAGATTCTTGGATGTCTGAATTCTGCCAGCAGTATCGATAAGTACTGCGTCAATGTAGTTCTTTCTAGCATGCTCTACTGCATCTCTGGCCACAGCAGAAGGATCCGCTCCATACCTCTGAGAGATTATTTTAATTCCTAGGTTCGTACCATGTTGGGACAGCTGCTCGATCGCTCCAGCCCGATGAGTGTCAGCAGCAGCCATTAAAACTGATAATTCTTTTTTACGGAGCAAGTTTGCAAATTTTGCGACTGTTGTCGTTTTTCCTGTGCCATTAATACCCAAAAAGACTATAACATATGGTCCAAGTTTCGATTTCTTTTTTTCCATGATTTCTTTAATTATTTTTCTTTTTTGACTAGAAGCAAAAAGATTCCTAAGCAAAACCATCAGAATAGAATTTATGTGATCCTGAGAATCCTTTCGCTCAACATTGGAAAGAAGCAGCTCTGATTTGATATCTTCTATTATTTTTAATGCGACTTCTTCAGCAACATCACTTTCTATTAGAGAAAGTAACATTTCATCACAGATAGTCTCGATATCTTTCGCAGAAATCTTCTTCTGACCAAAATTCTTTGATAATTCTGAAAATGCTTTTTTCAGCTTCTCAAACAAGGATATCTACCTAGGTTGGAAATAATTCACTTGCATTTGATTCATTCCTACTTAGATGCGTTCTGAATTATCATGTTAATCTCGTTTTGGATCTGGGTCAATCTAATAGTTATCTGTTCTTTCTGCCTATTTAGTTGTCCAATTCCAATTTCAAATTCCTTAATTTTGGATTCAATATAGTTAATGGTCTGATTTCTAGATTTTTCTATCGCTATGCCAGCCCCTATATTGACCAGTAGATTCTTGACTGGCTCAATCGTAGACCTAACATATACTCCAACTCCTAACGGAACCATGGAATCGACAGAGGCATCACTGGAAAGAGATTGCAAGCCTTCAGTTGCAAGTTGAGCCTCTCCAATCAACCGAGTAAGAGCCGCCTCCCTTGTCAAAATATCATTCAAATAGGTTTCAAGAATCTTAGATTGTTGAACCATTTCCGAAATTTTCTGTTCCGCAGCCGCGCGTTGGTGAGAGTTTGTCTCTTTACTCATTTATTTTCAATCTTTGAAGCTATCATATAACTGTGACTAGCTGGAATTAGAACCAAACTGTGTAAGCAAGAGGAACGATAGAAATCTAAATACTTTTATCCTTCTGGGTTTACCGATCAAATCATTTCATATTAACCAAAGTCTATCTTTATATGTTCAATTTTCAGTTGTATTCAGATTATTAAGCCTAGACAACAAAATAGGCAATTCATAATTCAGGTTTTTTCTTTCTGACCATAATATAGAAACCATGGGTAGCAATCAGAAAAGCCGCTAATGACATTTTCGTAGCAAAAACTAAGTTCCAGGGGGTCTTAGGATTAGGATAAGGAACGTTTATCGAGTCTAACTTAATTACCCCCTGCATTGCATCAACGGTTATCAGAGAACTCCAGACTACAAAATTGTAAACGAATTCGTAAAGGGAAACGACAGCAATTATAAGCACGATAAGCTGTAGGATTGCCTTTACAGAAGGCTTGACATCTTTCACTTTTTCTCCCCCTAATTTTGTAACACAATACCAAGCAAGCACAGAAACAATCATGAGGTACGTCACGAGCTTGGAGAGACCCTTAACAGGAAATTCTGTAGTAACAAGGACCTCCCCAATCACTATTTTTCCGGTCGACATATATTCGATAACACTTGCATACAGAGCGTACATCGTTATTGTCGCCATGATGGTAGCCGACATATAGAATACGGTTAGGTAAATTTTCCTGGACGACTTACTATCTTTCTCTACGCTCGGGTAATACATAATTAAACTTACAAACAATAGATACAATATCTAGATATAAAATTATATTTCTGGATATCAGAACACTAATTGAAGTAGTATTTTATATGTCCCTACTTATGCCGTATGGGCTCTTATAACTAGCGTCTACTAATTTGATGTATTGTTAATGTGTCTCAAGATACCGTGATGAAACTAATCGTCGGAGTTCGTAACTTAACGATAATATTGTTGTTTCAGTACCGTCTAAATATCGCTGTCAAGCTCTTACTGCGAGGTGTCGCGAAAGATAGAAGCAATAATATGCTCCCACATTTCAGATCTTGACGGAATCTTATCCGCTGCGATAGCAGCAATAAAATACCCTGAAGCAGAAATCTCATTTCATAATTACGGACTCAATCAGTTTGAGGCTATGTTTAAACAAGTCGTCAGGACAATCCGCAGAGCCGGTAGAAAAGGCATTGTAATCATCTCGGATTTGGGAATTAATCCAGAAATGGAAGATTTTTGCCTCGATACTCTCAGAAAAATTGTGAAAATGCACTGGGATGTGGTTTGGGTGGATCATCACCCATGGTCAAAAGGAATCATTACCAGTCTACGCCAAATAGCTAAAATTGTTCATGACGAGTCAGGAACAGTATGCGCATCAGAATTAATGCATAAGTATCTCTTACCTAGTAACCAAATTGCAAAACAGCTTTCAATGTTGGCCCACAATATGGATTTTATGGTCGGAGACGATAATGTACCACCTATTTCGGAGTTAATTCAGTATTATCGCACACTCTCAAATGTGCAAAAGAGGCTACGGAGATTGGCTCTCACAGCAGCAATTGGAATACTATGGGATACAAAAATGCAGTCAGACTACTTAAAATATTTGGCTCTCTGCAAAATGGAAAAGAAGAGAGCTATGAGGTCACTCAAAATTATTCAAGTTGGAAAGTTCACTGTTGCGCTTATACAGGTGTCAAAATATCTTCAAACAAGCCTCTTTTCGAAGGAAATTTTTTACTCAACCGGCGCGGATGTTGCTATTTTGTATGACGACCAAGGTAAAGTAAGTATTAGGCGTAACAATGATCAAATTTCTTGCCGGTCAATTGCATCCCATCTGGCTGATGGTGGGGGTCATGAATTCGCGGCTGGAGGTAGAATACGATGGACCACCAATAATACGAAAAATATACCTAGAGAGCTTGAACAAATTGCAAGGAAATCGCTAAGTGCAAGTGATTTAAGGATATAAGATTGCTTGAACTTATTTGAAGATCTTAAAGTTAAAATAAACAACATACCGCCTCGGTTTGATGCTTGCCAGGCATCGTCATGAAAAACTTTGTTACCCAGTTGAGCTCTAATACATTTGAATCCTACTTCAAATAATCCTAAAGTACAACTTAATTTTTCCAATACGCATAACTGCAAAGCGACCAAGTCTAAAAGGATTGGGAAGTCTCCAGAGGAACACGTAAACGAAAACGGTTCTTGCAGAAACATGAATTATAGGACTGAAATTATATATCCTTATAGAACTTGGTACTCTATTGTCGTATTTATACATACCAGTTGCATCCTATGGTAACATAGGAATTTACTGGACGCCTGTCTTCTGATTCAAAAGCTATCAACTGGTTGGCAATAAACGCTTAAATTTGGAGCTATGCCATCCCAACTTATGGAACATGCGGAGACATTAGGTGATGTGGTGTACGAATGCATGAGATGTGGTACGCCTGTAACAAATAATGAGCTTTCAAAACTCCCAGAGATAAAGTGTATTTGTGGCTTCCGTGTCTTTAGAAAGGGGAGACAACCCATAGTAAAACAACTAAAGGCAATTTAATGCTCCTCATTATTAGGTCTCAATCCCTCTACCTAGGACGAAATGAAACGCAATATATAGATTGGATAGACTTATTAGCCAACTTGTAACAACTTAAGCTGTGAAAGTTGTTTGTCCAGACTGTAAGAAATCAGCCGAATTGTCTGATGATTTCAGCTTTGTTAGGTGTCCTTCTTGCTCATTCGATATGACATACGGCGAATATGTGAAGTATATAGCTTACAGAGATGCAAGGTATCGGAACGTTTTAAGTGATTACAAATAGGAGCGGCATTTGCAACAATCGAGTTGAGACAATCCAATGAACACGGGATTTAATCAGAACCTTCGGCAATGTCCCTAATTAGGTAGTCTTGAAATTCACCTTATAGTCTTATTCTGCTTCCAAATATATTTCAGCCTACATCGTCAGCACACCAGTATTCATTTCTTTTTCATAGCCGACACTATAGAGAGTACGTCTCGGTCTTTGATCAAATAATTAATTGGTAACCTTAACCCACTCCTTATATCAATTGCATACAGGATTCCCTTCGCAAGGTCAGTATGGATCTCCTTGGCTAGGTCCTCTACGCTGGAACCATTAGTCATAAGGTATGCATCAGGTAGGACATTTCCACCTTTGTCTGATAACCTACTCTGGTCAGCTACTGGATAGACTACATTCATATTCAATAACTTAAACACAGCAACATTTAACGCAAATTGTACTCCTGTTTGAAGATATTCTCCCAAAATATCTTTCCTTATGAAATTCAGAGCCCACTTTTGTTTCTCATTTAACGAAGTTTTTTCATTGATCTCAAATCGCTCATCACCGGGAAAATATTTGATAAGGCCTTTAACCTGAGCTCGCCTTAATGTTAATTCTGCATCGGCACTACATGGGACAACTAACATGTGCTTGTTATGTTCGCGAAGTCGCTTGAAATTATCTGCTGCCGATGAGAGGTCAACCTTATTGGCAACTATAAGCGTTGGTTTCGATATTTCACGTAATGTCGAAGCAAATCGTCTAGCTTCATCCGATTCGAATTCCTCAATTTTTCTGTTCTCCAACTCATTGTCATGCAATGCTTTTTTAACATGCCATTCTTTTACTCCTATACCTCGAAAGATTTCAGTAATAGACTGAACAGCATCTGATCCAGAATTGATGGATCTAACAATCTTGTCTCTGTTCCCTTCAAATAATTTTAGGTACCAAAGAACCATTTCCTCCTCTACATCAGCTACATCTGCAATTGGATCTCCTGTCCCCGGTTCTGCAAGCCTTCCTGAAGAATCTATGCTACCGGATGCATCAACGACGTGTAAGAGAACGTCAGACTGAGCAGCGACTGATAAAAATTGATTCCCCAATCCCTTGCCTTGCCAGGCTCCTTTGATGAGCCCGGGCAGATCGACAAGTTCAATAGGGATAAATCTCCACCCGTCAATGCATTTGGAATTTTTGGGAGAATCTTTAATGTTAAACTCCCTATGAACACAAAGTGAAATAACGCTAGCATTTCCAACCTTGGGTTGCTTTGTAGTAAAAGGATAGGTTGAAATTTCTTCGATGCCCAACGTAGCAGAATTAAAGAATGTCGTTTTGCCTGCATTGGTTTTCCCAATCAGCCCAACTCTTATCATTACCTGTCATGCAATCATGAGAGTATTTATAGATAGCAAATGGCACCAAAGAAAGGCACGGAAATGCATTATTTTGAGCATCAAGGAGTTGTCTTTCGTATTTTTGAATTATAGTTGCCCCAAGCTCTCCTACTCGATGTGAAATGATACTTAGTTACTTCTATAGGAAGTCAACATAAAGATTCATACTGATTAATTTATCTTTCAATCTTTCTCAAGCCTTTAATAATTATTTTTCAGGATTCTAAATGGAATTGTCAGTACAAAACAAAAATCATACAATGCGAGAAAAAGTTCTGGTCATAGGGCTTGGCCAGTTGGGCCTGCCGGTAGCAAAATATGTCAAAGAAAAAGGATTTGACACTTATGGTTTTGACATTAATTCAAGAACAATGGAAGCTGCTTCAATGAATTACGGTATAAAGGAAACAGAAACTTTTAGCGATATTGACGTATTTATCTTGTGTATTTCAACGCATAAACCTGATGATATATACTCTCCGTACATAGATGGCTTGTTGGCGGTGGCAGAGAAGATCTCAAAAGAGGCAAAAGACGGGTCTCTAGTTTCAATAGAAAGTACTATACCAAAAGGCACCTCCAAAAGGATCTTTGAGATGTTAAACCATAGGCTTCACGTAGCTCACGTGCCCCATAGATGGTACGCTTTGGAAGAGGATGTGCACGGTGTTAATCAATTGCGAGTCATAGGAGGAGTTAGTGATTGCTGCCTTAGGTTGGCACTCCGTTTCTATGACGGGAGGAATAATAATCTGAGTAACATGGGGGAAGCTGTAATTTCAGATTTCAGAAGCATAGAAAATAAGCACAAAAATAATAAAAATGGTGATAACATCGATACCGATAGCAGAAT
>DASWDL010000172.1:0-9657 GCA_036395315.1 Nitrososphaeraceae archaeon | reverse complement strand
GCCGCATCGGATAGATTGAACTTGCCTTTTAATGTATATAATAGGTAAAAAGCTTTCTTGAAATTTCTTTCTTTGCTGTCGTGCAATTGAATTCTATAGTCCCAAGTTCTCAACCTTTGCATGACGGAGTTAACAGAGGTTTGGATCTTTTGCCCTTTCGCATCTTTATCTATACCCCCTATAACTGTCGATAGCCCCATATCATAAGAGGCTATGGAGGGATAACTACCCGTCCCTTGATGAAGGCGTTGTGTATACGTTTTCTCTTTTGCGACCTCTAACTTGTCCTCAATAACCATGCCGCACAGACCGCATACAACCTCTCCGGATTCTGGATCTGTTACCGTACGATCTAGTTCACACTTTGAGCAAGAGGTTAATGCTTGCATGATTGCATCAGCACTACATTGATTGATTCAACATGGGATATATTGATTCTAACTTAGAAAAGCAGTTAAATGAAATGGGGTTGAAATTACATTGTATAACAAAAGCTCGATAGCTCGAGGAAACCTACCCCAAACCATCTTTCCTCATTTCCTTGCTTGCGATTCTTCCAAAAGTTTACGAACCTATAACAAGGGATATTTTAGTAATAAGTGTCCTAACTTAGTAAAATTTTCGTATTCAGGGTCATCGTAGCGGAGATAACCCCATATTCGGGGCATACATGTTAAGAAATGAATGCATGAATATAATTAAGGAATTATATTTCTCAACCCATTGATATTTTAAAATCAATTCGACGTAGAATCGGTGGGCTGGGATTCTGCCAAGGAGTATGCTGGGCCCATCGGTTCTTAACATAGACTACACGAGTATACTAAAACTCAATATTTTTTTATTTCAAGACTTTTGTATTTTGTTGACTATTAAAGTACACTAACACTAGAGCCGCTGCAATACCCTGTGAGGCATATCGATCGGTGGGCCCAGGAGCGATCATTGCCGACAGACTGGCCCATCGATATTAAACCATGATTTTTATAAATGTAAATTCAGAATCTTGATCCGTCTTTTGTGAAACATGGACAATCTTTGTATTAGGCACTTCAATATCCGTAAATCATTCGAGCTGAAAACAAAATCTTATTTCCATTCTCCGGTAAAGATATCCATTAACTATAAAAGGTTAGAATTCTATGTTCTGAATTGTAGGACTCATCTATTTACCTCTTAAATTTCTAAATCTTCATTCTAATAGAATCAAGATAACTCTAAAGATTCAGAAATGAACTAATGGGATTTTCTAAATTCGATAGCTAGGACTAGTAAGCTAGTATTCCGGCATTCCACCATAACCCCCGCCTCCTGGTGGTGGAGCGCCACCTTTGGGTGCGCCTGCAGATATTATATCGTCTATCCGTAATATCATACATGCTGCCTCTGTTGCAGAATTTATGACTTGATTTTTGACTGTAAGCGGTTCATAGATATCTCTAGCCGATAGGTCAGCAATTTTTCCCTTAAACACATCTATACCATATCTTGCCTTTCCAGACCCCTCGCTTTTGGTTCGCAATTCGGATTGTGCATCAATTAAAGACATACCAGCATTTTCTGCCAGGGCCAATGGAATAGATTCTACCGCATCGGCATATTTTTCAGCAGCCAGCTGCTGACGACTTCCAAGAGATGTTGACCATTCTCTCAACTTTCGAGAAATAACAGCTTCAGGTGCGCCTCCTCCGACAACAACATAAGGATATTCCACAACATCCCTGACAGCCATTAATGAATCATGGATAGACCTTTCAGCCTCGTCTACAACTCTCTGAGAACCACCTCGTATAAGGATGGTAACTGATTTTGGATTCTTGCAGCCTTCAATGAATACCCACTTGTCAGTTTCTACCTTACGTTCCTCGACCAGGTCTGCAAATCCAATATCATCTTTAGATAGCTCTTCTGTATTAGTAACCATCCTTGCACCCGTAGCTTTAGCAAGTTTTGTCATGTCACTTTCTTTAATTCTTCTGACGGCAATTATTCCCTCCTTAGCCAGAAACTGCTGGGCCAAATCGTCTATTCCTTTTTGACAGAGTACGACATTCGCCCCCGCCGCAGAAATCTTATCAACCATTGATTTGAATATTCTTTCCTCCTCATTTAGAAACTTCTGCATCTGGTCGGGAGAGCTGATATTCAGTTTGGCATCAAACTCTGGTTTCTCTATTTCTAATGCGGAATTAAGCAAGGCGATTTTGGCTCCTTTAATTTTCTTCGGCATGCCGGGGTGCACAACCTCCTTGTCAATAACTATGCCTTGTATAAGCTGACTATCATGAAGAGAGCCGCCTGCTTTCTTTTCTACCTTAACATTATCTAAGTCGATTTTGAATCTGCGTTCTCCCAATTCATCGGCTACCCTCATTGCCGCATCGGTTACCAGCCCAGATAATACTTCAGAATTTGTAGTTACTAATTTTGACGCCATCGATGTCATGGCAATTTTCTTTAAAAATGCCTTATCCGTGGAGTCTATTTCAATAGCTATTTTTTTAAGAAATTGGATAGCCCGCTTTGAAGCTTCTCTAAAGCCTTCTACAACTATTGTAGGATGTACACCTTTATTGAAAAGTTCTTCTGCATTTTCTATTAAGGAACCTGCAAGTACGACTACGGACTTGGTCCCATCTCCTGCTTCATTATCTACCGACTTGGCGACCTCCACTAGCATTTTGGCTATAGGATGCTCAATGTCTATTTCCTTCAGGATAGTTGCTCCATCATTAGTTATTGTTACATCCCCAGTTGAACCCACTAGCATCTTGTCCATCCCTCTTGGACCCAGGCTCGAACGAATGACCTGTGCAATTAATTTTGCAGCTGTAATGTTATTCTTTCGTGCATCTCTACCTTTTGTTTCAGTTGAGCCTTCTCTTAAAATTAAAATTGGAACTCGACTTTGTTGGTTTGTTGACAAGATTATCCCTTTACCTTTTATGTGACTTATGAAATATTAATTTTGTTTTATTAATTCGGGTAAGAAGGAAAAAATACTAGTTTTAAACCTAACTTTTCTTATAACTACTGTACTATATTATCGGACAGTAGCAGGCTAAAACCTGGTTATCCCACCCTTTTCATCTTGGACCCACATTTTGGACATGAAATTTCCCGATGTTCATAGCCACAGTTCATGCAGTAGTATTTTAATTTATTACTGCTTGAGCTATTAGCAAATTTACCAATCAGTTCCCTTATGCCACTAATCCCCATTTTCTTCATGATGCGCCTGGCTCTTATACTATCTATTATCATAATCACAACGAAATACGCCAATATTGAAATTGGAAATGGAAACAAAAAAGATACGGCTAAGCCTAGCCCAACGTACAGTCCTAGCCACATTAGTCGTCTTCCAAGAGATCTGCTATTTCTGTACGGATCTGCCATTCTATACTATAATCCATCTTTAATATGGTGAAAGTTACTCTTAAAGAATATGTACCTTGTATTTCAAACCAGTATTGCCAATAAAACAAGAAATTATCCCAGCTAACCCTTGTATTGCTAAAAATTGGAATGAAAGTGCAGGAGAAATAATGTAGGCGAAAATGTACAGGTATAGGGCCTTCGGATAAAAAGAAAAACCGCGGCATTTATAGGCATCCGGCAAGAAAATGGCGTATTAGAAAATTGGCTAATGATAATAGTACTTTGAAGTCTCACCGGGGTAGTGCCCCGCTTCAGATTCTTGAAGGATTATGCGAATTTTTTAATAAACTCCGAAATAAGGGTTACACCGAATTTAATTTTGATAAAAGCATAGTGCGGCGAGATATAGGTGACGGGGGTCTTGGACTAGGTGAGTGGGGACAGGACTTTGTAAATATTCAATTAAAAAAACTAGTCCAGATGGGCAAACTGGAGCTTGTCAATCTTGATACTTATCGGCTTACTGACGACGGAAAGAAAGCTTGCGAAAAAACATCGTAAACTTTGAAGCTTCATTAAAACTTGTTATCAAATTAGTGTCGTTGCTCTTCATGCATCACTGCAACTATGACTTGTATTACTAATTTTCTGCTAATCGCTGGTACAAAAGACCAAGTCTTTTCTTTGATCCAATTTTCCATTTTAACTTCTTACCCTCATCAATTTCTTTTCTGTGGACATCACAAATATCATAATACCTTTCGTCCATGTCGTCGTAACATTCATTCAAGGAAGGACGCATATCGCAGCCTTCGACATGACATTTGCCCATTAACTATACGAAACACACATCGGTATTAAGATTTAGAAAGGCTTGACATTTGTACGATATCGACGCGTCACCTTCTTCTTCCATTACTATAGACTCCCCGCAACATGTGCACTTCATCACTATCTTTACAGGTCTTATGCAGTATGAGTTTAGGGACAGTTTTACGACTTCGGTGATAGATAACTATTGATTTTACACTACACTGCTAAAGAGAATTTTTTATTTATCAAAGTCGATGTCCAGACTGAGATAAAAGTTCTATATGATATATCCTACGCTAACCCAAGTAGTTATTGCCGTATCTAGCCCACATACAATCAAATTAAAAGTACGATTCGCCTGCTCTAATTCATGAATTGAAGATATCAAGAAAGCAATATTATTCAATGATATCTCGACTTTCCAAAGTGGGTATAATAAATAAAAAACGTATGATTGCAAGCATAACTGTATAACATACGAACCAGCAAAAGATGGTACCTGTTTGTGTGGTTGTTATTAATTGTTGAATTCAAAATAAATTAAATATAGCATAATACGGAGCACTTTTTCGTATGACAATCTGTGATCATTGCGGACAAGATCTAATTTGCATAGGATGTAGACACGTTCAAGAAGAATGTACGTGCGACAGCAACAAAGAAAACAAAGAAACCAAGAAATATTAGAAATAGAGTTTTTCAATCTTTATCATTTTTGTTTTTACTTTCATAATGGGAGCACCAACTCCAGTGTCCTTCATCCTGATCGTCGATTAAACCCCCGCATTGCCAACAGCGGTTCATGATTATGTTATTGGCTATGTCACTGACTAAAGTTATAGTTTTAGTTTAGACCTCGCCGTCTCTAGGCGGTTGCTGCTCAGGTATCTTGAGATTTTTACTTGATAAGATTAACTATATCGTATCTGGTGACCGGTCTCCCCATTCTAGGATTTAATTCAGATTCTGATGATGACATGGCGATTCCAGTCGGATGAAATGACGCTATCTGTCTTTCTAATTCTTTTTGATAGTCGCCAAGTTCACGATCAACCGGATTACGTATTCTAACGATTATAAGATTGGTTCCTTTGTAATCTACGCAAAGTTTAGTATCCTGTGTTTCTGCAGTTTGACTTGGTTGCCCGAACGCCATGTTTCCTATCTGAACATCATATTCGGTAAGGTTGTTTTAGAAAGTAAGAAGAGGGGCCACGTAGTCGATGACAATGACCTGGACGAGTAAGCGGGACCTAAACCAGAATTTTTTTCTTAATCCTTTAACATTTTATTACCTAAATTGTATCGCGAACATGACATCGGTGGAACAGGGCTTCGCCAAATTAAGTCCATTCAGTAGCACAGCCTACCCTGCTTTCACCAGTTTAAGTCTTAAATAATTTTTTGAACCATATCTAATACATTTCGTCTGTAGACGATACTTCGTTAGCAACGGTACTGATAGAGTCATTGGAATCTTATCTAAACAAGAAAGAAAAATAAGGAATGGCCCCTCGCATATTTTCTTGTTCTAATTGTAATGAGCCATTTAGCCTACACCTCCCGGATGATACGACAAGAGCAGACTATAGGAAATGTCTAGAGAGAGACAAAACTTATCATAATTTGGAACGAATAATACTATGTCAAAATTGTGAGCGCAGAAACACAATCTATTACTGTACTGAAAGTCACGGAATGTTAATTACTGAAGATTAGATTATAACAATGGGAAATAATCGATTAATCCCAAGCACGCAAGATAACATTAAAATTATTTTAAAAACATATTTGGATAAGACGATTTATAATTCGTTATACAATACATAAAAGGTACAAAGGCCTTATGAAAATATTGGATAAAGTCTTCATGACAGGCCTGGTCTTTGTTAGTCTGATGTTATTGTCTACAACCTCGAAAGTTCTTTCAAATACGTTTGAAGCCCACGCGGCTAACAATTGTGATTTCACTTCTACCTGCGAGAATTTCCAAACAGGATCCGGTAATAGCCAGAACAATAATTGCACGGACTTCTCTGGCTGCGTCAATTTAGCAGAATGTGATAGGAATACTCAGAGTAACCGTTGTGATTCAGAAATAGTAGTCAGTAGTTGGTAAGCAATCTGTGATATTGTTGGACGCGAATTAAAATATATGTCCATCCCTGAGATTTAGCAGCGTGGTGGGAATACGAATAATGCTTAGATGCAAGAGGTGTGGTTCCGACTTTTACGCTGGTGGCATTGTCTCCAGCGAATCTTCGTTCCTCAGTTCAGAATATAATAAGACTAAAAAAGAATGTCCATTTTGTATGGGATCCGAAACATATTTTCAAGCAGACTACTTTCTCGATAGGTTATAGAAGTACAGTTCCTTTGGAGTTTCTGTGAGCCACCTAGTGCACTGATCTGATAGCCTGAAGTTGATGGAAGGGAAGGCCCCAATAATGAAATTGTTTTTATAAGAAATATCTCCAAAGCTGCAAATAATGAAGTACGAGATTAGGAGAGCAGGTACGATATCTTACACTAGACAAATTTACAATGATTTATTGAGCGGATTAAAAGATAAAAAAATGGTATTCCCGGAAATTTTTCAAGATTATGAAAAGTACCATGAAGTAGTAAATACGGGCAGACTTTTCCGAGCTAAGTTGATTGAAGACTGGATTGATCGAGATTCATCCATATTAGATGTAGGTATAGGTGATGGTGTTGTTGCGGAATATTTTTCTAAAAAATTAAATTCTACGGTGTCCGGTCTGGATATTTCTGAAATAGCGTGTAGGAAAGCCAAGGAAAAAGGAATAGATTCAAGGGTAAGGGATATTAACTACGGCCTACACCTTCAGAATGACGAAATTTACGACTATTTGTTATTGATGGAGGTAATAGAGCATACAGTTCAACCTGAGAAGGTAGTCAAAGATGCGATAAAACACGCTAAGAAAGGAGTAATAGTTACGATACCAAATAGCGGATATTTCAGGTGGCGAATTCATTTACTGAGAGGATACACTCCACGTCAGTCTTACACTCATTTGCATTTTTGGTCTATAAAAGATTTTGAGATCTGGTGTGCGTTACTTGGTATTTCCATAAAATCGTTCAAAACGATATTGCCCCCCTTCTTAAAACCTTTAAAGAATTTATTCGCATGGCAGCAATGTTGGCTGTTAAACTCCGATGCAAACAGACCCTGATGCACCAAGTGGATCTCTGATTTCGGTCGTGGAATTAAGCAACCGGTATCTTAAAAAACGATACACACAACCCCTAGTTTAATGGGGTATCAAGCGTATAACGAAAGGTCTACAACAGATTATCATTAGACTGTTATGGGGAGAGTATATTTACATGTCAAACTTCTCAGAGGGAATGGCCTGGACACTCAAAACATTAATTAAAATAATTAGTAAATAACTTAAATAACATGAGATAAAGGATATCCGAAATAGAAACAAAGTTGTATATTACACCTGCAAAATACATAATTGTAAACCGAACGCTACTACCACTAAGTTAGAACTGGCTTTTGGTCTCTCTTATCACTTGTTCCAAATATTCTTTAATATTTTCGTCTGTTATAGAAGAACAAATCCCTTTTTCTTCCTGCATCTTTTCTTGATTATGTCGAACTGATTTAGTTATTTTGACAATGGTCTCTCCTTCCATTTGTGCAGTTCCAATATTTTTAACCAAGTCAGGAATTGACCTCTTTATAGAAATCCTTAATGAATTATCATGGGACACTGATATTGCCGAATAGTATAAACCCATACTAAACAAGAACGACGACAATAATACCAGAGAGTGAGCAGCCGCGCCAAATGTCTGTTGTAAAGCTGAGGTTTCATTAGCAATGCCAATCAATACTATGCCTATCGAAGATATGGCAAGATAGTCTTTCACTTTTTCTACTGACAAGATCCTTGACTTCACATTTCTAGTTATAATGAAAAATGCAAGACCGAATAAAACACTGCTACCTATTGTACCAGCTCTAAATACAATCCTAAAATAATATCGATAAGTTTCATCAGGAGGTAACGAAATTATTAAGCCACTTCCAATAAGATATAATGCCAGTGGAATTGACAATAGAATGTAGTATTTGACAGGAAACTTATCTGTAATTCTACTAGATAGGTAATATTGTCTTAGTAGAAGAAACGTGCTTGCCCAGGTAAAAAAATAGGGAGTATCAGATACCAGATAGATAAGGAATTTATGCAGGGGTATAAGCGAACTTGGTACAACATATAGTGTGGTGGTATCTGGACCTACAACTTTGTATTGCACCTGACCATGATATTTTTCATTCGTTTTATATAAAAAAGCCGACTGAGGGATTGCTCCTGCTGGGGATTTTTCTTCCACAACTTGCAACAATAATATTTTATCAGCAGCATCTAATCCTATTGACATAGCAAGTGTTGCAGCTGCTAATCCATAAAGCAAAATCATCCAATTCTTAGTACTAAACCTGTACCATGAAAAAAATTTGTAGCTTATCAGTCCTAATACAATAGTTGCAGAGGCAGACCCAATTGCGTTCACAGCTACTGCCAAATGCCTAGTAACACCCATGCAGAAACTAAAATAACCTGGACAAGCGATAGCATTGTTAAACAGTATCGATAATAAAATGCCGAGCAAGAAAATTTGAATTGTCACTACAGCTAAAAGCATTTTGCCAATAAAGGGAAGTTTAGTTAGCTCTGAGCTTATTTTTTTACAATATCGAAGGAGAATCCAGGCACCTACTCCATGTGCACCTAATGCCGTTAGTACAAAAATTACCGTTTGCCCACTATTGTCGAAAAATAAAATTTGACGCGATGCTAACAAATCTATCCCTATAAGAAACACCAAAGATATTGCAGTAGCGATGGCCATTCTCCTATTTTTGATAGTATGGGAATATGAAGCGGGAGAAGGATTGAATGAGGACATTTTTTGATTACATCACCATGCAAGTAAAAAAAGCCGTAGTTAAAGATTTCTAAAGATTCCTTTTGTTGGATAATATTTATTTTAAATATTAGATAACGATCATATAATTTTTCATTTCTTGTAAATAATTTAATACATAAAGTTTGGTCATAAATTCGGAGACTGGTATATTGTTTTGAGCCGGACAGACAAATAAATAAGCTCTATTTCAGCATGTTTTTAAGAAATTGACGCTTACATAGACTATAAACTCCTAGAGGCTCTTCTGAAACAACCAGAGAATGATAAGGTATGACATTTCTCATTACAAAGTTCATATCATTTTCGCTAAGCTTAGAGATGTCGAAGGCGCACATTATTGAAATATTATTTTCATTGGCCTTACCCAATAATTCTTCTAGAATTTGGAGTTCCTCACTATAACCATTCCGAAGCCACCAGCCAGCATCCCCCTCAGCTATTTTTAAGCCTGGCGCAGTTCCCTTATACCTGCGTAAGGAATATAGG
>DASWDL010000171.1:0-4426 GCA_036395315.1 Nitrososphaeraceae archaeon | reverse complement strand
GTATCCGTTCATTTCTAGGAGCCAGGTTGCTTATGGATAACGAAGCTAGATAGCTAGCTATCCCAAACCAGTAACCCCTCCCCCTCCTTCACACAAGTGCCTCAAGCCTTAAATGGGTTACGAGGACTATTAATAATATTGACATTGGAAGTAATGCAAACGGAATTTGAATCATCTAGTCATTGTCAAAATTGTAAGAAGAAAACTATGAAGAGGACCGATAATACTGGTGAAACGGTTTGCACTACTTGTGGTATGATTTGTCCCTCGGAGACAATTTATGACCTCCAAAGGCCCGAGTATACTCTGGGTAGCAAGATAGCAAAGTCTCAAGATAGAATTGCTAGAAAATTCAGAAACATACAGCAGTATAACAAAAGTTATGAAGAACGAAACCTTGATCAAATGCTTACGATTTTCAATCAGATGACATGGCAAACTGGAAGTAAGGAAGATTTTGGGGATATTTATAGAAAGATTTATTCGGGTATCAAGAGAGGAGTTTTGAAGCAACCTAAATTGATCGTTGAATTAGTACTCATCATTATTTTCATATTATCAAAAAAATGTGGACAAAAAGTAAGTTTACGGAGGGTTATGAAATCATACAGTAAAGAGTTCAGTAAAATCAAGACGAAAAACTTCGGGAGAATTGTAAAATATGCAAATAAAATAATCTTAAGTGGCATAATAAATAGTCAACCATTCTGTGAACCTTCAGACCTTCAGAGCTATGCTGAAGAGCTATCGAAACGATTAAGGTTGAATAGGGAAATCATAATTAAATTGAAAGATGTCATTACATCCTTGAAGGAACATCATGCACACATAGGAAAGAACCCCATGGCCTTAGTAGCAGGAATTATTTATTTGGTTTCTAGACAAAATGGAAAAAGAATCTTGCAAGCTACAATTGCTAAAGCTGCAAAAATTAATGTAAATACTATTCGGACAAACACCGCGTTTCTACTAACCCAACCAGAATTTAGATAAAACGATTCTAATATTTAGAGCGTTACTAGTATAAAATACTAGATAATCTAGGGTTTATAAACTCACATATCACTAGTTATAATGATGATAACACAGCCATCAAGACATACAGTAACGACCAGTTTTACAATGACTAGAGAAATGTTAACAAAGTTGGACGAGGCCAGAGGAGATGTTCCTAGAAGCAGATACATCCTAAGACTTGTGGAAAAGGCAACTGGTATTACGGACCTTAATAAATGACATCACTAGAAAACGCTTCTGAGGGCTTAGGCGATCTCCAGTCAATTAGAATGCACGCATTCAAAGATGTGGGAGATCGTCAAGGCCCATCTGAGACAAAGCTCTTTGTTACCGAATCTATGGCTATGGATTACTTCACTCTTTCAGGCATTGAAAATAAGCTGGGCCTTAAGCCCGAGGATATTCCTACCTATATTTTACAGGAATTATTAGCCAATGGTATAGACTATGTCGAAACATCCGAAAACACTAATCCAGAAATCACCGTAGAAATAACTACAGAGGCCAAAGTAATTAACCTTAAAGTTTCGAATCCTGACAGACGGCAAAGTTTTACCGATGAAATAATTCATGATATTTTTGACTTTGATAACTATTCTAGCACCAAGAGAAGGCAGTTTAAAATCACCAGAGGTGCATTAGGTCATGGTTTAAAGACAGTATTAAGCACTTCATATACTCTAGCAACTGAGCACTATGGCTACCCTAATTGGACTCCAATTAAAGTAACCAATGGAAAGGACCAGTGGACAGTTAGTGCAATGATAGACAGAATCACTGGTAAAGTATATTCCCCTAATATTGAAAACTCATCAATTATTGATTCTGTAGAAAAGACTATAATCGAAGTGGATATTCCTGTAAGTGAAGATCGTGTTGATAAGATTGTTGTTCAGTTCAAAGATGTGTTCTATAAATTTCTGATCCTAAACCCACACATTACAATGAATATTATTGTAGATGATAATCATAAAAGTTATCACCAAGTTCAGGGAATAAAGTCGGATTGGAATAATCTGCATACTATTAATAGCTACTCTGACAAGGATTTTGAAACCCTAATCTTCAATATCAAGGGAGAGAATCTAACTCTTAATGATATTGTAGAATCTTACAAATTCAGAGAAGGACGTTTCATACAAAAAAAGGAATTTGATATTCCATTAATTAAATCCAAATATGATAAAACCATAATCCAAAGGCTCTGTGATGCGTTACGTAAAGGACTGTCTGCTATTCCAGAACTTGATTTACCCTATGATATGCGAATAAAGTATCGGAGGGATGCAATAAAGAAACGTCTAGAGCAATTAGGAATACATGTCAAAAATATGAAATATCAATTAATTTCTGGGCGATACAAGTCTGATAATCCTCAGATTAAGTCTCCATTCATATTTGATATAGCTGAAATCGAAACCGAAAATAGTAAACGTAGTATAATTTCTGGAATCAATTCCAGCCCGACTCAGCTAGAACATATATACGTCCATAATGGCTTTGGTTGTCTTAAGATAAATTACAATTGGACCTATGATACTATAGACGAATTACTGCATAAAGAATGTGGTTATTCCAATAATCCCAAAGAAGACAATAAGCCAAACTATATTGTTTTTATGAATCTGGTTTCACCACGAATAGACTATGAAAGTTATGCAAAATCACAGTTTAATCTAACCCCATTCAGTGGGGTCATTGGTCAGGCAGATTATGAAACATGTAAGGGCGTAAAAAGAGGTCAGAGAGGTAAGCTCTCACAGACAAATTTGCTCACTACTATGTTAACAAAGAGATATTATGCAGTAATGCAAAATCCCAATCTTATAATTTCTGATAGATGGACACCGAGCGATCTCTGGTATGGATGTAGAGTATATTTTAAAGAAAATGGCATTAAGGTTGGAAAAAATACTAGAAGCAATTTTACAGCAAAGATCCGACCTTTGTGTGAAAAACTCTTTAATTGCAACATGGAGGAGCTAGGAATATTCGCAGCTGATAGGGCCCAACTATATTTCAATGGACACTGGAATGACGTCGGATTTGATGACCTGCATTCTCTAAAATTAATAGGAACTGACATGATAATAGTAGAAAAAGAAGGTATGGCTGAAGTTCTGATACCTAGAAAAAGAAGGTATGGCTCTACATTTACCGAGTTCTACTTATTATAGATACAAATCAAAGATTTACAAACAATCAAAAAAATTATGGAACCAAATTTGTATAGAATCACTGGAATACAGGGCCTTAGCGCTAAAGAAAGGTCTAGAACTTTCTGTTAAAGTTAACGAGGAGATAGCTACAGACCCAAATCAGTCAGCTCGGGACAGGATGGAAGCAGCTGAATTGATGGCTAATGCTCAATTAAATATTTTGAAGCTCCTAAAAGAAGGACCAAAATATATGAACCTAAACATATGAAAACATATCGCCTTAGATGTACTCCGAAAGCTCAGGCCTAGAGAGTAGCAGGGAAATTATTGGACTTGCCCTTAGTCTCTGCAAACTCAGCCAGTGTCATTTCGATGCTAGGCCATACCGGGATACCCCGAGGGAAAAATGAATAAGCGAAGGATAGTATTTATAGCAATTGGCGCCGCAGCGGCTGTTATTGTAACGTTTGCTTTTATAATTCCCGTTTACAACGGCTACATTGCTGCAAGAGAATTAACGAAATTGGTTAAAGGAGAAATCACTGAATTTCAGTACTGTTCGTATCGCGGAAAGGCTGCCGTAGACGACCCTTTTTGTAAAGACTTTAACCTTAGATACGGCCCACCTAACATAACGGGAGCCGTCAAGTCTATTTTTAGATTATTCAATCACTTAAAAACCGTGAGGTCTTAACGACTGTCCGACGTTCAAATTGAGTATGAGAGAGTATGAAGATATGGGTCTCAGGGTGGGCGAAAAAGTATCAGTAGAAATCAAGAAAAAAGAAAGCAGTGGCATTTAAACTCCATATGTAATCCAATATTCAAAATCTCAACAACAACAAGGTAGCAGAAATAGAAAGAAGTCGACCCTACTGTTGCTACCGGACTAAACTCGAACGTGCTTCTTCGACCTTTACAGGATTGGAATAGCTAATAATTACAATCAGTGTAATCAGTGTAATCCAGCAATTGACCTTTTGAATGCGAGTAATTCATCTAAACGTCTCCCTAACAAAAGTGAGCCTGATAACAATGAGGAGGATATTTCTTGTAAAAGTTAAACCCCTCTCTTCTCTCAGTGACTTATCCATTAAATCTCCTTAACTGCATTTTTCCCACATCGTCTATGTCCTAAGATCTAAAGATAGAGCCGAAGTAAAAAGAAAATTAACCCACGAAATTTTAGTTCATGGCTGGCAGGTTAAATATCATAATTGAATTTTTTAATGTCTCCTACAAATCAATGG
>DASWDL010000170.1:0-2907 GCA_036395315.1 Nitrososphaeraceae archaeon | reverse complement strand
CAGGAGTTCGAAACCTTGGCGTATATAGATTGCAAGTACTTGATGAAAAAAAAGCAATAATGCATTGGCAGGTCCACAAAAGAGGAGCATTGCACTACCAGATAAACAAAGAAGAGGACAGGAAAACCGAGGTTGCTATTGTAATAGGAGCTGATCCTGCTATAATATTCAGTGCTATTGCTCCCGTTCCAGAAGGTATAGACAAATACTTTTTTGCAGGAATAACCCGCAAAAAAGGAGTGAAATTGGTAAAATGTAGAACAGTAGATTTAGAGGTTCCTGCAAGTGCAGAAATAGTACTTGAAGGCTATGTTGATCCGCATGAAATTAATATTGAAGGGCCCTTTGGAGATCATACAGGATACTATACTCCTCCTGAACCTTATCCCACCTTTACCCTAACAGGAATAATGATGAGACGCAATCCTATCTATTTGACAACGGTTGTGGGAAAACCCAAACTAGAGGATTCTTTTATTGGGAAGGTTATAGAACGTTCTTTTTTACCATTGATCAAAATTTTCCAACCAGAGGTCACTGACTTTTCGATGCCTTCTGCGGGCTGGTTTCAGGGCCTTGCGCTTATCTCGATCAAAAAAAGGTATCCGGGACAAGCAAAAAAAGTCATGATGGGTTTATGGGGGATGGGCCAATTGTCATTAACCAAGATATTTGTGGTAGTTGATGATGATGTAAATGTACATGACATGAATGAAGTTGTATGGGCAATCACTACTAGGTGTGATCCGAAACGCGATGTTACCATAATAAGCGATGCGCCAACTGACACACTAGACCCGGCATCACCTATCCTCAATCTTGGATCAAAAATGGGTATAGATGCAACAAAAAAGACAACCGAAGAGGGGTATTTGCGACCAATACAACAGGAGGCGTTACCCGATACAGAAACTATTGCTATGGTTACTAGAAAATGGCAAGAATACAATCTACCATAAACTACGACTGCATTAACCACATATTATACTCAGACTACAAATAGTAGAATTTAATACATGACATTGAATGCAGTTTCACGGATAAGACTTACAAGATAGTCAGATTAATATCCCAATTCATGCAATATGGGACATAATGCGCCTAGTACATTCTGGAAAGGTCAAAGATGTTTATGAGGTGGACCCCAATAACTATCTTTTCCACTTTACAGACAGAGTATCCGCTTTTGATATTCCAATGATAACACCCATAGCAGGCAAAGGTGAAATTTTGTGCAAATTCGCAGAGTTCTGGTTTAACACACTTAACATCGAGAATCATATGATTAGAAAGCAAGGTTGTGATAAGATGTTAGTAAAAAGGCTTACTATGATTCCAATCGAGTTTGTTGTAAGAGGATATCTATATGGGACTCTTTACGATAGATACAGACGTGATGAGCTCAAAAATTTAAAAGCGCTTGGGGATAATCCAATGATAGCATCGAAATTACTCTGGCCAATATGCGATCCTACAACTAAGTCAAATATTCACGACCGTCCAATTTCTTCCTCAAACATTCTAGAGCAACACCTTTTAAATTCTGAAGAGCTCTCGAAAATCCAAGATACTTCATTAAGTTTGTATAAGGATATGAGCGATTTAGCAGAGCGAGCTGGCTTTATTATAGCAGATGTTAAATTTGAGTTCGGCAAAGACCCCCAGTCAGGCGAAATACTACTTGCAGATTCCATCGGTCCTGACGAGTTTAGAATCTGGTCCAAGTCTCAATATCTTCCTGGAAGTGCACAAAATAGCTACGACAAGCAATATCTAAGAGACTGGCTTACAAACATTAAATTCAAGGAGAAAGTCGACTTCCTGAGTAAAGACGGGTCGAAACCAATTCCACCAAGCCTTCCAAAAGAGGTGGTTCAAGAGCTCCTTAATAGGTATGCATATGTTTACCAAAAAATAACTTCGACACAAAAATCAAAATCGTGATACGTGTTCCAATTTATTCCACGATAATTCTCATGATACCTTTAGTGGCAGAATCTTTCAGGGCACGTATCATGTTACGAGGAAGATCAGCTGAAGCTAGATTGCAATTTATTGACAGAGTCCGAGAATCTATGTAATTTGATTTTCTAACAACTATATCATGACGGTGGGACAGAACTAACTTGCTATTTGTTTTACCAACTATCTCAATTGAATAAGGCTCTACCACTATCTTTAGTTTCACTAAACTGTTTTCCTTTTGCAAATTTCTCTTAACTGAAGGATGCAGTTGTAGACATCCTTTAGACGCGGAAACGCCCAGCACGCAATCGCCATTGGGAGTTAGGTTTGGATCGGTTGTAATTTCCAAGGTCGTGTGATGTAAGCATCTGACGTTTGGATGCCCCCAGAAAATAACTTCTTCTTCCAATCTGGTTCATCATAGTTATAATTAATTTAAATTTTGGCAAGGTAAACTTAAATTAAAGGCTGTAAAAAAGTGAAACTGAATTGTTACCAGCGGCAGCCGGTTATGATAGGGCAATTACAGTATTTTCACCTGATGGAAGGCTGTACCAAGTAGAGTATGCCATTGAAACAGTCAGAAGGGGCACATTGGCAATCGGAGTTAAATGTAAAGATGGAGTGATATTGGCTGTCGAAGAAAAATCACGGAAGTTACAATTGTCTGATGTCACGCAAAAAATATTCCAAGTAGACGATCATATAGGAGTAGCAGCGGCTGGTTATATTCCTGACGCTAGAACTCAAGTAGACCACGCGAGATTCTTCGCGCAGAGTAATAGATTGATATATGATGAACCGGTCGATGTTGAAGGTGTAGCAAAGAATCTGGCGGATATGGCTCAACAGTATACTCAATATGCAGGTGTACGGCCATTCGGTGTCGCATTGATATTGGCTGGAGTCGACAAAAATGGTTCTTCTTTATTTCTTACTGAT
>DASWDL010000169.1:0-3168 GCA_036395315.1 Nitrososphaeraceae archaeon | reverse complement strand
TTATGGCCCCTCGCCCTGACGCTGTAACTAGAGTATGTCTTTCAGTTAAACTGACAGTTTCCGAATGTTAATTTTTGAATTATCTAAATTCTGGAATGCTCGCTGGAGTTTCCTAAAATAGGAACTTCTATGGATTACCTTAATCAACAGGGGTAGAGAAAATGCCTGTTATACTCGATAACAAACGAAAAGAGTAGAACAAACATAGACAAGGGTAAATTAAAACTGCAACTGTCATTTGATCAAAAGAGTAAGCGTGCAAAAATCAGTCTTTGCTGGTGAAATTTGTGGTGATGGGACATCTCAGTACTCTTACAGCTAGCAGGGACAAGAACTTTTCCAGTAACCTCTGCAATTGATGAGGCGAAAATCCATATCGATGCTAATTCTGCAAAACTGGGTAAGAATGGGCTTTGACGTTTGCGGCACTCTAAGCAACCTACCGAGGCATTTTCCGAGACTTCTACCTATTTTTCAGTCTAAATCAAAGTTACATGCAACGCATTCTGTACCACATTGAATCCTACCGATGGTAAAGTCCCTTCTTAACCCTAAGCTCATTTTGTTGGCAAGGATATCTACATTCAAACCTAGTAGTATCGAAGGGAAAACTAGCAATGAACCACAAGTTTTAATTGATATGAAGTGTATTCTGCAGTAAAATGATCTATCATTGTGTATTCCAGCCAAAAATTGTAGATTTTCCATTAACTTTTAAATTGGTTTTCTAAATCCATTGTCTGAGCTAATTCATGAGCCAGCATTTGCAGAGTTAAATTCCATCAGTCTTTTGTCACTATACAACGCGTCATTTACTTGAGGGATTTTAGTGCCAGAAAATCATCTTTTCTAACCACTGTAGTTAGTGCAGCAGTGCTTCTACTTTGACTCGCCTATCTTTGGATCAGTAACAGATCAATGTTTATAGCCAAGTCATTAACGCCAAAAACAATAATAGAGATCTAATTTGGTGTAATTCGAAGAACAAGGTTCAAAGTAGTAAGCTAGCCCCATAGTCTATCTTTGAATGTCAATTTCTTGTTGAGCAGGAAGTTACCTGCTGATGCTACGGCGACAGCAATTAATAACGAAATTGAATATTGTAGGCCACCTTCTACAAGCAAATAAACAAGACCCAATTGAATTGCTGCTCCGAAAGAGCTTATGAACCAGAATAATGAAAACTGCTTTAATGTATATTTCTTAGAAAATTCTCGATCTTCGAACGTCCATATCTTATTTAAAAGAAAGTTTGTTACGATTGAGACCAATATCCCCACCATAGTTGCTTGGAGATACCATAAATTTGATAGAGCGCCATTAGAAATGGCGGTAGATACTAGAAAGTTTACAAGTAATCCACTTGCACCGACAGTATAAAATCTACCTGCCTTTGAAAAGAACTTTACCGATTTTCTATACCTAGCTCCCTGGCTCCTATCAGCTGATTTAGGACCGTAGGCATAAAGATGTATGAGAGATCTTGTGTAGCCCCAAACAGATGTGCCTAATTTTTGCTTTGAGGAAGGGTTGCTTTTGAAGCAATATGGGATCTCCTGCACATCGAGTCCGTTCGATTTGACCAAAATTTCAAGAGAGAGCGAATAGGCAGTTTTGTCTATCGGAATCCTCGCGATAATCTTCTTCTGGAGAGCAATAAATCCAGAAGCTGGATCTTTAATATTTTTTACTTTTAATCCATATCTAGCGATAACAGCCGCTCCGGACCCAATTAACTTACGTGCGCGAGATGTACCGTCGATAGATCCGCCGCTTGCAAATCTTGAAGCCACAACCATGCGATTGTCTTTCTCCACAAGCAACTCCATCATGCGCGGTAGAATATCAGGAGGGTGAGTAAAATCATCGTTCATAATAATTACATTTTCCCCGTTTGACAACTTTATACCATCCAGTATGGCGAGAGTCTTCCCTCTAGGCTCATCGCTTCTTACCAGTTTTACAGAAACATTATGATTTCTGGGTTGATTCTTCTGAAAATCCAATAACTGATCAATAACATCACTTTTTCGCTTCCCCGTTAATATGTCCGGGTCTCTCGTATCCGAATTCTCCACAAAGATTATCTCCGTAAGGTAGTCTTTTGGAACAGCAGCTCTAATAGAATTCAGTAAATCAAGGATTAGTGGATCTGAAAGATCGGTTGAAATTATTATGGAAAATTTTGAAGCGGATGGGTCTAATTCGATCTGCCCGTACGTTGATGGCAATTAGATTATTTTTATTAGTATCGTATTAAAATCTTTAGAAATAATCTTTCATTACGAAATTCTTGTCTTAATCAGCCTAAGGTATTTTTAAGAGCGTAAGCGAGTTTTTACTTAGAGCATGGGATCGTTATGTTTGCGAATACTATGGGGGCCCCAGCATCAAATTTATTGTCGTTGTTCGCGTCTGTGCCGAATGCCATCTTGTAGTTATCTGCCTTCAAGTCGTCAGCAAATGTGACGTCATTAAACCCGCCTGTACTATTAGTTTGGAAATATCCGTACAACGGAATTCCATTGTGAGAGTCAATTAGCTTCCAATTTACATTGCTATTAGGGCCGAAGCCATTTGCGTTAATTACTATGTTAAATCCTGGATCAGCAGGGCCGCAGGTCGGAGAAACTTGTACAAGTGGAGCGCTTAGAGCGGAATTAGCATACATGAGCAAACCACCAATCGCAGTAAACGCAATAAAGCATAGAACAGATACGATTTTCAATATCGTCACAGCATATCTACTAGCCGGTTGTTAATAAAAACTTTGCAAACGAAATACAGAATTTAATTCTGAATCATTGCATATCGTCAATGCTCATTTTTATTCACCATTGCCACAAAACCAAACCAAAGCGTCATGTGTTAACTTCGCTTGATTTCTTTCTACAGTCATAACCATGATCGCAGTAAAAGAGAGGGGTCACGTTTTTTAGTGGTGTAATCTCAATATAACACGTTGTCTCCGCCATTTGGACTCTTTAAGAAAAAGGAATCCTCAAAAAAAGGTAATCGAAGTGAAACTGAGCAATCTCCTGATGGCATCACGCTTAATGAGGCTTCCAATATTATTGAAAAAGTAATCTCACATGAGACAAAATCGCTCATTGATAACCTTGAACCAGTAAAAAGGTCAGTTGAAAATATTCTTGATAACTTGAGTAG
>DASWDL010000168.1:0-11775 GCA_036395315.1 Nitrososphaeraceae archaeon | reverse complement strand
CATGTGCCAATATGGTGAAAAAAATTGAATCCCGTGGCATTAGGCCTCAATATACAGGTTGAGTATGAACTGGACAATCTAAATTCTTATTCATTCGAAGAATGATAATTATTGATATTCAAGCAGATCAAAATACATTAACCATACATTACACCTTCGCTGATTTTTCCTGCTCTTTCACTATCTGCTTGTTGTCCTAATCCAGGTTGTTGTTCAGCATATGATTGCATGATCTTTTCCATCCTATTTTTCAAATGCTCGCCTTGTTTCCTAAGTTGCTGGGTGTCAATCTTCAGAATTCCATATTTTGTAATTTTGCTCAGCGATTCCAGTAGGAAGGCCGCTCCCTCTGGATCGGGAACTCCCCTACTTGAAGATATCAGTAAGGCTTTGGAAGCAATGCCGTTAGATAAGCATGATGACAAGAGTCCGCCGGACATTCCTCCTATAAAGGCTGTGGTCAAATAGAC
Organism: Nitrososphaeraceae archaeon; assembly: GCA_036395315.1. Lineage (GTDB taxonomy): Archaea > Thermoproteota > Nitrososphaeria > Nitrososphaerales > Nitrososphaeraceae > TA-21. Next base: position 11,305 of record DASWDL010000168.1, on the reverse strand, counting down.
ACTGCCTCCATCATCGGTTCGTTTTTCATCCATTAGGTCGACCATATCCTCTATTAGATTTGCTTCATCAGCTTTTTTACCATCACTTGTCAATATTATGGGCGCTCTTTTGGGGTCAGGGAGCCCCTCTGTCGGAATGCCATCCATTACTATAACCTCCTGTACCTTGTTATTTATCGCCCATTTCATAACAGTGTCTAAAACAGAGTACATCCCATGAATCATCACAGGGGCTTCGCAAACAAGTACGCATACATCTCCTTCTTGGCTGGAATACAAACGAAATGGATGCCTCAACTTTCCTTGGGCATAAATAACACCTGGAACAATAAATTCAGACTCTACACAGGCAATTTGATTCATGTGAAGTTTGCTAATTATATAACTAGTGCTTATTGATCCCACTAGTCCTGCTCCTGGAAACCCTGCGATGAGGATAGGAGATCTAAGTTTTTTCTTTCCTTGCACTACTTTTGCTAAAGCCTTAATCCAAGTTTTTCCACCTTCGATACCCACATCTATATCAGTATGAATAGATTTTGGTTTTCTTCTTAACCTCCCGGAGAACCTCGACTTCCTTTGCATTTACAATATAGAAATGTACATATCTGTATTTAATATTATTACCAACATAAATATCTCATGATATTTGATGATCCAAATTAGTAATCAAACCTTCTAAAGGTCTTGGGGTCATATTTATTAGGTATTGGTTGAAGGATCTTGACAAAAATCAATGAACCTTAGGAGCTCCGTTTACTTTCTCCCCAAATTAAAATACCTATTTTACTCCAGAAAGATCTTACATGTTGTCAGAAACCATGCCAATTTTAAGCTCAATGTTAACAACGAGATTTATTGTACGATGTCAATACTATTCAATTTTAGTGAAATATGATGTGGCAGCCTTGTTATTCTTATCTTGTCGAAAGGAACATTAGAAAAATGATGAAACTAAATTTAAGTCGATCAATATTAGATTCAGTCAACAATTAGATTTTCAAATCACTATTTATTTACCAACCTCCGATGGCACTATAAGTTAGTATTCAGAACGAGTAATTTGATGCTACTAGACTGAGCTTAAATTCAACCTTTTTTTAAGACCAATTACTGGCTCACTTCCATTGCAAGATGTGGCTAGATGCCCTACTCGTTAAAATGGTAAATGAGAATACGTTATTCGAAAGATTTACCCTTAAATTATGCTTTTTCCCAAATGGTCCCTGCTAAATTGGCAAATTTAAGGTAAACAGTACCCCTTTGAACATTTTCTAGCTTCGCACTTTGTAATTTTGCCTCTACAAATATAGTTTTTTCCATAACAGATCGTGTAAAATCACAATCCCTTAGATCAGCCCACATAAAATTGGTTCTAATCAAATTTGCATTAACGAATGTAGATTTTTTGGCATCCCCGTACATAAGTAAACTATCAGTTAAATTAGCTCCGTGAAAATTGCAATTTGTCATCTCTGCTTGTACAAGATTAATGTTTGATAGATTACAACCTGAGAAATTTGCCCCGTTGCATTTAACTCCGTTAAGAGCAGCTCCTGAAAGATCCTTATTCGAAAAATCCATTCCAGTTAGATCAATCCGTGAGGTAAGATTAGAAAATCTCCACTCGTTGAATTCTTTTGTCTTGTCTTTGGACAATAATCCTAACCATATTTCCTTGTCAGATGACGACATCCTTTCCTGAAATAACTAGGTAGTTTATATCAATATTCGCTTGTTAATTTAATTGCGGCCAGAGATAAAGTAATACGCCCGAATAAGTATCGGCCTTTTGAATAGTCAAACCAGATCAAGTCAATACATCTTTAACTAAATGTATAATTTTTGTATACCTATTGACACTTAATATATATAGATAGATAGTATATGAAACTTAATTCCATGACTGAACGAAAGAATCGGAACCGAAATCCGCGCATTATGATTGTGGACGATGAGACAGATATTCTATCAGTCATAAAAAGAGGGTTAGAAGTGAAAAAAGAATTCGAAGTCGAAGTCTTTTCAAGGGGGGAAGACGCGTTAAGAGAAATAGGGAGTCATCCTCAAAATTATTATGATCTGATAATCACGGATATTCGAATGCCCCATATGAACGGTTTTGAATTATACCGGCGCATTAGGGAGACTAATCAATCTATACGAATTGCGTTTATTACTGCATTTGAAATAAACAAGGATGAATTCAGTAAGGTAATACCTTCTGTAGAAGTTACTGATTTCATAAGTAAACCTGTTAGTATCGCAAATCTCAAAGAAAAAATAAGATCAATGTTACCTGACTATTCCGTAAATGCAGCAGCTAGGTAAATGATGCAATCCATACTCTAAACATGTAACACTGGTTGTTTTGCAAAAAAATTTATTTTAATATGGATTTAGTGTTGCCAAATTTTGTTATTTGGTAACCGGATATTCGAATGTAATAATATAATCGACATATTAAATCATAAGATCTTACTATTAACTCTGTAGTAGTCTAAATATATTTTAACCTTTATTTGAAAATGGATCATGAATCGGAAATTTCCTTTAATTTGTTTAGTATTTGCAGTGGCTGGAATTTTGCTGACATCCGCAATATATTTTATCCAGGCAAATGCTGCTAGCAAGTCTGTCATAACATCAAAAATGTGTGTGAATGGAAAATGTGAAACAAGGATAACTAATTCAAATTCATCTACATTAGGCATCCTAGACGGTCAGGATGCAAATGGAAGCGCTCCTAGCCACGTCAAGAAGCAATCTACATCTATTTTTGGCGAAAGTATTCGTGAAACGTTGAAAAATTTGATGGGAGGTAACGAGTCAGCTATAAATTCTCCCTGACTATAAACTTATTTTCACCGTGCTTTATTTTGATTAGTTAGCTTAGAACGTATCTGCACTTTGTGTCGGTCTTACTCCGGAGATTCATTGTTTTAAATGGGTTTTGTGTCTACCCGAAACTACACAAATTTACCATTGCTCAGAAGGCTATTCTGACACTAAAGTATTCAATCGGGACCGACTATTGGTAATGCTTTACTGGCAGGAAGATTGAATAGGTTTTTCTCCTGCTCTTCCTGAGTAACTTTTTCGAATTCTATGGTAAGCTCAACAGGTCCATTATACTTAACACTAATTTCGTTCGCAAGCGTAGCTATTTCCTTTGGATCTGAAAATTCCTTTGAACCTTGCAGAAAAACTCGATTTTGCTTATAATATACCCTGCCATCATATCGTGCCTGCAGAAATTCAGTTAAATTTTGAATAGTTTTTTGCGGCACCTCATTATGATAAATGCTAATCCCATGCACTGGTTCTTTATCGAATGGGGTACCATACCTGAACCAGAAAATGCCAAAATGTTGGTACTCACCCTGCATACACTTAATATCCCAGTGATTCGCTTTATCCTGAGGATAGGTAGCCTCCAGGATATCTTTTATGGTCAACCTCCAGTACCGAATACGCAATGTGGAGAATAAAATCTATGGATAATAATAATGTGGCGAACTGCCATCGAAAAAAGATAAAATATCCATCAAAATTAAGGTTAAGAAATGGCCCTTACGCCTTACATGACCTCAATTCGTTTAATGAAACTATTGGCGGAAATGGAAGAACAGTTTAATGAGAAAAATGTTCCTTTTTTCGAATCTTTACTGAATAACAAGCATAATGTCATTAGGACACGTTCAGTATGTATTTTAGCCAGCATTGCAGGAGAAAAGGCTGTTGAACCTATAGTTAACGTTTTAAAGAATGATCCTGATGCTTTGGTACGACATGAGGCGGCATTCTCTCTTGGCCAATTAGGATTTACAAGCGCGATTGCATCACTTGTTAAAAGTATAGAAGATGATCCGAGCTTCTTCGTTCGTCACGAAGCGGCAATAGCTTTGGGAGTTATAGGCTCAGAAGATGCAAGAAGAGGCTTAGTTGCTGCTCTATCTGATCCCAGTGAGGAAGTAAGAGAGTCCGCCAAAATTGCTCTCGCAAATCTAGATTATTTACAGTCGACTAACAGAAATAATACTTTTAGTAGAATGACTGGCGGTTAGCAGTTTTGTCTATCATATAATAACATTTTCACTATTTTAATTTCATAATTTCAGCCTTCAAACGCCTTATCAAGTATGGCAAATCTATTTTATAGGCTTCAGTTGATGAATCAATGTGAAGTTGCGAAAATGAAGAAGACTAACAATCTTAAAAATAGGATCTTAGTCAACGATGTAATAGATTACAAGATAAGATCAAATTCTGCTACTTCAATCTTGGCAGATATGGCTAGATCTGGCGGTTTTGAGTCTAAGAATCTTTCTGCGGGGGTAGACATATTGGGCAAGATGAAAAAAGATACTCGGTGCACCAAGTTCCTCTCCTTCGTGGGGTCTATAATTTCTACCGGCGCGAGAGGTATTATAAGGGACCTATTAAAACATAAAATGTTCGATTGTGTAATCACAACTTGCGGTGCACTTGACCACGATATTGCAAGATGTGAGGCAAAATACTACTCAGGAGATTTAAGAATGGACGATCAAACGTTACTCAAAAAGAAAGTACATCGATTAGGTAATGTACTCGTACCGCAAGAAAGTTATGGTCCTCAAATAGAGGAAAAAGTCCAATCATGTTTGAAGACGCTATACTATGACAAGGAGACCAGAGATATCTCTACACACGAGCTGAATAGATATATTGGAAGCACTTTGGACGAATCATCATTCCTTTATTGGGCGTATAGAAATAATATCCCTGTTATAGTACCTGGGATTGTAGATGGTGCAGTAGGTAGTCAGATTTGGTTCTTTCACCAGCAACACAAAGACTTCAGAATCAATATTTTATCCGACGAGACAAAACTATCAGATCTAGTTTATGAAGCAAAAAAAAGCGGGGCGTTTATGATAGGTGGAGGAATTTCAAAACACCATACTCTTTGGTGGAACCAATTCAGAGGAGGTCTTGACTATGCGGTTTATATAACTACGTCATCCGAGTGGGACGGTAGTCTGAGCGGGGCGTTGGTAACAGAAGCAATCTCATGGGGAAAGGTAAAGGATATTGCGCTACAGACTACCATTCATGGGGAGGCAACAATTCTCCTGCCATTTATTTACGCTGCCCTACTCGCCGATACAAAGTAGAAATATCCAACGAAAGGTTTTTTACTACTTGTAGGAAATTTTCTTAAAGCAATCAATTAGTCATATTGCTTACATTTTCTCTATTCAAAATGGTAATGGACTTTATTCTAGCCGCATCGGGATCCTTTGGTTGGTCATTTTGAACCGTTGGCAAATTAGCAATCTTATCTACTACATCCATTCCGCTGGTTACATTTCCAAAAACTGTATACTGTCTGTCCAAGAATTTTGAGTCGTTCAATACGATGAAAAACTGAGAACCAGCACTGTTAGGGTCACTGGACCTAGCCATTGACACTATTCCTCGCTTGTGAGGAATATCATTAAATTCTGCTGAAAGTGAGTAGCCTGGTCCCCCACTACCCCAAAATTCTCGAGGTTTGCCATTTGGTTTTGTATTATTATCTCCAGCCTGTATTACGAACCCCTTAACAATCCTGTGGAATATTGTATCATTATAAAATCCTGTTTTTGCAAGTTTCTCAAAATTAGCAACGTGGTTGGGAGCGGCGTATGGAAAGAATTCTACCATTATAGGACCTTGAGCAGTGTCTATCCTTGCCATTTCCTTGGAAGCCGTGATATTTGCTTGACCACCACTATTGCTCGCTTGTGAAAAGGAACTTCCGTTTACTGAGGATATCTTTTCATTGTAAGGATTGGAAATAGGTTTCGGGACATAATTATGATTTACCTGATAAATCAAGACCGCGAAGAATAGTCCTGCTTGGTGGCTATTAAAGCTGTCAGAAGCGTATACTAATTTTAAAGGCTTATTTCCATCTCCATTTGCGGGATATTTGATATCTTTTGAATATAGGGCAACTGTACCTGGTTGATACTGCGGTGAAAGATTAGTAAGGACTCCTTTATTGAATGAGGCATAAGATTGAGGGCTGAACGGTATCAAACCACCAAGGAGTGTCTTATTCCAGAAGAACGGAGTCGGTGTGAACCCATCTTGTTCCAGATATCTATTTTCTTCAAATCCTCCTATCCGGATAAACCACTGTTTCTTGCTTTCGTCACCGCCGCTACCTAAGACGTAAAAATCCGTTCCATTAATCCCAGTAAATCTCTGGCCAACTACGTATACGAGAATATAATCAGCCTTGAGATCCTTGGTTACCTTCAGACCATTCTCGGTTTGATCCATAAACATTTTCGCGATAGTAGCAATTCGGGTTTGATTAATTGTTGCATTATCTGCAAGACTTGTCCGATTTCCTAATGTAGTTATCCAATATCCATAATCCCACCATGCTGCAATCACTGAACTCTTTGGAGAATTCGGAGTGTTAGTGGATATCCAATTCAGAGCGTTTATCCAGTCATTTGTTGTCAATCTATACCCCGTTCCCCCATTGGCTATTGATGGGGGGATATCTGCTGAACTTATCCAATTTGAATTTGGAGGGATTATTATGCCACTATTATCCAGGATAGGTAGAGAAATTAGCAGGATGATAAGTGCGATAAAAACCATCCTTACGGGTGTGGCAATTTGAACCGTACCCTCGCGTTCAAATTTTCGCTTTGATTTTTGCGATCCTGTTGTAGTCCGAGCTGATCTGTATGCAAGTATACTACGTGTTACTTCATACAAACCTATGCCTGCGAGTGCTATTATTCCAATCGAAGCAAAAACCAATAATCTTGCAAATGTGGCGCTTACGTAAACTCCTGTTATTCCCAGTAGGAGTGCAAATATGGAAGTGTCATTTCTACGTTTGATGGCCATCCAAGCTCCAAATCCCGCGAACATCAATAATACGCCATAATCGGTAAAGTAATCCACAAGAGTTGGAGTGAAGTGTTCTGCAACCGATTCTACCAGTGGATTCTGAGAGGAGAGAAATGGGTTAATGGCGTTTAGGTATCTAAACGAAGCCGTATGGAATACTCCTGAAGAGATTATTACGATACCTATGACTACAAATGCACCTAGCGCGATGAGATTATTTCTGGCATATTTCCTCTCGTTAGTGAATCTCTTTATCATGAAAGATATAGCCAAGAAGATTGTGCCCCCAATCAATGAAATCCCAGGTAAACCTGTTACAAATGATAGTCCAGGTCGCGGAAATGCACCCGCAGACAATAAAGTGGCCACAGTAAAGGCTATGGCTACGATGAGCGGGATAGTAAGATCTTTTCTGAAAAATGTTACTGCAATAAAGAATAATGATATTGGAATGCTGAAGTATTGTACACCGCCCCACGAAGCATTTGCTAAGCCTAGTATGAGTCCCCCAGCGACTGCCTTCATAATCGCGATGCCAGGCCTATTCTTAATAGACGAGATAAATAGATAAGTCGCAAGAAGGGCAAAAAATAAACCCAGTGGCTCCGATTTGAACCAACCCAAGTTACCTCGTTGTATTATAGCTGGTGAGAATGCAAAAAGTAATGCTGAAAACAATCCAGCGCTTGTTCCGCTAAGTGTTCTTACCAATGCAAAAACTACGATAGTTGTTAACGATCCAAGAATAACAGGTAAAAGGATAGTGAAATCTAAAAGTGAAATATTTACTCCAAATGCCTTATACAAAAAGGCAGCAGCTATGTGAAGCCCGGATTGAGATGTCTTTGGAACATCACGTCCTTCAGGGTACCAAGACATTGTGTCATGCCATTTCCAATAAGCATCAAGTCCATTATCGACAATATACTTGGTGGCGCGATAATCAAAATATGGATCGAACTCGTTAAGATAGAATCCATATTTTATTGGAAAGGACCGCATAATGAATGCTGTAGTAAATGCGATACATAATATTCCAATTATAAGCAAATGGCGCATTAGAAAGTGCCGATTACCAAATTTAAAAAGCGTTGAGCTTCCACTTAGCATGAAGCTCATTCTTTTTACCTATTTTTTAACTTAATGCCAATAGGTGAGATAAAGTAGAGATTACAAAGAGTCTGAAAGTTCGTTTTATTGATACGAAGCTAGTCTGCAAAAGACCAGATTGATATAAAAATCAGCTAAATTATCATTCATATCATGGATTCAAAGTGAACGGAAGAATTTTCCAAAAAATGGAACGAAAGAAGGGGGGATTAAAACTTCGTAACGGATGCCTGAGTCTCAGGCACCTACTTCTTTGACTTTCCCTTCTTTGCAGACTTTGACGCTTTCTTCTTTGCAGCCATTTTCAATTATATAAAAAAGAAATCGTATATAAGTTTTAATTTTTGCGGATTTTTTAGACTCATCATTCTTGTTCTAATATTTTTGTCGAGCATACCGTAACCATTTTTGAGAATCGTACTGCATCTTCTCTTGTCCCTACTATGGAATTATAATGCATTGGAATTGCCATCTTAGGTTTAATGAGATCATTTACAGCTTCTGAGGCTTCTTCGGCAGTCATTACATATGTTCCGGAGACTGGTGTGAGCGCAATATCAGGTTTAGTCGTTTTCATTTCTGGAATTAAATCTGTATCCCCCGCATGGTAAATGCGTACATTGTTTATAGTGACTATGAATCCTACTTTTCCGTCTCTCTTTGGATGAAAATCTTTGTTTGTATTGTATGCTGGAATGGTTTCCACCACATTATTCTGAAGGTTTATTTTTTCTCCTGGTGCGACACCTTTAACTTCCTTAATATTAAGAGCCTTTAATTGATCAACACACTCTTTTGCTGCAATTACTATGGTCTCTTTGTTGATGATTTTACCCAAATCGTTCAACGAAAGATGATCAAAGTGGTTATGGGTTATGAGGATCAGGTTTGCATTATGTAAATCATTGTACTGTTTTGCTAATTTGAATGGATCAATATACAAAATCTTGTCACTATTTGAAATTTGAAATCCATCATGCCCGGTCCATTTTATATTAATTCCCTCGTATTCAAGCATAACCTACAATAGAATTCATTATGATTTAAGTTTAAGGTCGGTAGTGGTTCGCTATCATCATTCTATTATTGGACAATGTGATTACTAAAACATCATTCGCAATCAACCTCTTTAACAAGTCGTGATCTAGAGTTGCTACAGCACAATTATTTTTTGTCGCATATTCGATCAAAAGCTCATCTACATGATAGCCTATTTCGCCAATTTTCTTAATTTCGAAGTTTAGGTTAGCTATTTGGATGGCACTCTCCGCTATTTTTGACCGTTTAGGTCCACCTCTTTTCTTGATGGTTTCTAATTCATCGATAACGGCCACTGGGACTATAAACTTCAACGGACCTAATTCATATTCTACTTTATCCTGGCACGTTATTCGGCTGGAAACCAGTGTCATGAGAAAACTACTATCACAAAATACTTCCATGTTTCATCGGAGTTTATGAATTCGAATGTCCTATGGCGAAATATAAATCAAATTTTATTACTGATCTTGTTTGATCGGCAACTAGTTTTAGTATTTTGACAATCGTGAATAAATCTAAGGTCCAAAAACTTCATTATAAGGCATACATCTAAAAGAGGTGATTGAAAAAAATCGTCACAGAAATTGGAATTAAAGCAAAACCAGAGGCAGTCTGGGAAATACTTACAGGCTTTAGAAGGTATGAACTATGGAATCCATTCATGACGAAAATAATTGGAGAACCGAATCTGGGTAACAAAATAGAAGTACATATAAGAACAATCAAGGGAAAGAATCGAGTTTACCACCCTGTTATTACTAAACTGGACGAAAATAAGGAGTTAAGATGGCAGGGGAGATCCTTTTTGCCTGGCATATTTGATGGTGAACGGATTTTTCAGATCGGAAGTGCTGCGTCGGAAGAGGTATCTTTTACCCATATGGAAATTTTCAGTGGAATAGGTGTGAAGTTTCTAAGCGGCAAACTAGATCAGGACCTGCAACAAGGATTTCAAGCGATGAATACCGCTCTTAAGGCAAGAGCAGAATCTGACCGATAAATACAATTTATTGCAGCTCCTGGTGTAAATTGTGCGAAATGGGGCCTAAGAATTTCGGCCTCTCATTTTTCACATTTCAATATAGCTCCATTTCCAGGTCAGTCAGCACATTAACCATCTTCACGATTATAAGACCATAAACCGATCTGGCAATAGCTGCCATTTTGCGTGCACAGAAGATATAAAGATAGCACTAAAGGTCTTATCCACGTTAGCGATTTGTTACCCTCGTTCGTAAAATTAATTGTACCCCATTTCATATATTTTAAGCGGCGGCTGACTGAGACTCCGATGGTTCTTCTGATAAAGCGGATAGTATTCGAGCATTCACATCATCGAGATCTAAATGTTGGTTCAAGTAATTTACAAAATTGGTCGCAGTAATTATTCCTAATGTTTTCTTCTCATTAACGACCACCAAATGTCGTACCTTATTCTGCATCATTACGTTCGCTGCCGTCTCTACAGATGAATTGGGGTCTATGGTTACTATAGGGGAGGACATTATATTCTTAATTATATGCTGATTGCTGCTTGCGTCTTGAACACAAACCTCCCTAACAAGGTCTCTCTCTGTAACTATTCCTACAGCCTGATCATCCTTGTCTACCACTACCAAGGAACTTACATTCTTGTGGTTCATTTTTTTCGCTGCTTCTTGTGCGTTATCTTCTAGCCCAATAGTCTCGATCCCAGTAGTCATTATCTCGCTTACGCTTTTGACCATTACATTCAGAGTTAATAGAATAGGTTCATATAAGTTATCATATAATGACAGGATAGTTATTACAAACGTTACAGTTGAAAAGTCGAAGATGACCAACAGGATAGTTGGAATTTATCTCACAAATCGTATACTTGTCTAACTCTTGCATCAACCCTTTTTCATTATAGTGTTCAATAAGAAGGACATTAGAGAACATGCAGGACCAAACTATTGTAATAGAATTGAATGAATTCATGTTCTCAATTAGACATAGACATCGCGTCTGAGGTATTCCACGGTCGGGAACATGCTTAGTCATAAGCTATACTTTGATAATTATACTTGTGTCAATTAATCACAATGCCATATGATTGTTTAAGTGCCCTTAAACCATTGACATAACTTTTGGTTTCCTTTATTATCTCGTAAGGAACTAAAGATGCTGATTAAAAATATCGATTCTCAAAAGTTAGCACCGAGAAAGATCATTTGCCATTAATCTCCGTTTGCACGAGTCTTAATACATATCAATTAACACTAGTACT
>DASWDL010000167.1:0-2398 GCA_036395315.1 Nitrososphaeraceae archaeon | reverse complement strand
ACATCTCGGCGAGGAGGGTAATTTAGTTCGAGCAATGTCTATCTTGAAAGATGAAATGGTAGGATCATTTTGTTTTACGTTTTTGACTGACGATGGATCCGTTTATGCTGCTCGGGACTCTCGGGGCTTTAGACCTTTAGTATTAGGACACATCCCTGAAACGAATACCTATTTGGTTGCCTCGGAATCCTGCGCTGTTGACACGGTAGGGGGTAAGTTAATCTGTGATCTTCAACCAGGAGAGTTGTTAAAACTTGGATCAGGTGGTGTAGAACGTCAAAAATTTGCATACGATACACCTCACGCGCATTGTGCCTTTGAATTTACCTACTTCTCTCATCCTAGTAGTATATTAGAAGGGATGAATGTGTATGAGACCCGAAAAAAAGTTGGCCACTTACTAGCTCGAAAGTACCCATTTCCAGATGCGGATGTAGTTATTCCTGTTCCAGATTCTGCAAGACCAGCTGCGTTGGGATATGCCCAAGAATTGGGCATTCCTTTTGAAGAGGGATTGCTAAAGGATAGATATCGGTCCAAGGGATCAATGAGAAGCTTCATTGAACCGTACCAAAAAGATCGCGTTGAAATAAACAAGGGTATAATCCCGATTAAGAACGTTATTGAAGGAAAACACGTTGTAGTAATTGATGATAGCATAGTAAGGGGAACTAGTTCTGAATTCATAGTTAAGACACTCCGGAAGGCAGGCGCATCAAAGATATCACTTATAGTTACATTTCCTCCAATTCGCTTTCCTTGCTACGCTGGAATAGATTTTCCCTCTCAAGAAGAGCTACTAGCTTTCCATCATTCACCAGCTAATCAGGGAGCGGACGTAGCCGAAAGTGTTGCTAAAGTGATTGGTGCAGATAACGTCGTTTATAATGACACCACAACTCTGGCGCAAGCAATTGGCATTGATGAAAAAGAACTTTGTTTTTCATGTTCAACAGGAGACTATTCCCCTTTAGGTATAAAACCACTTTTCAGAACAAGAAAACAGATGAAAGGGGACTGAATTCGGCCGACTATTTTTGATCCTAAATTCTGTGTGTGGAGTTCTTAAATAAGTCGTGGACTAATTCATATTTGATGGATATTGCCTAGTACCTTAATAATCGGTTTTGCTGCAGCTGGTGCCGGACTCGTCGCTATTATATCATATCTAATATTAACAAACATACCGACCGAAGATTATTCACTTGGTGTAGATGCAATGAGGGATGACCAATATCTTTTCACTAATACTAGAATCATATTAGCAAATACGGGTAAGCTACCATTGACGCATATCAATGTTAACTACGGACTTAAGAACGAAACAATTGCCATGGTCAACCCAGGGGAAAAAATTGAACTTTCACCACCCGAAGGAAGCGATTTGAAGCTGGTAAAGATAACTGGGGATCATGGCATAAACATCACCAAAGAATACCGGAAGCCGATTAAATTACCAGGAATGATTGGTTCATAACAATCATTTCTTCAAGTTGACGAAAAAATCGGGTTGGATAGTTCAAATTCCCATTTTGCTTGTCTTCTTGAGGACTTGACGACCCTTTGATCTATAATGAAATTTTGTTCGAGAATAGAATAAATGAATCCAACACGCATACAATCATTTATATCATCTAGTAAAAAGTACAATTAGCTTTAAAGGATAATAACTTCGGTAACCGACTGTTTTTGTTGTCTTTTATTTTAGCACGATTTCCCCACCTAAAATCTTATCCATAAAGGTGCCTCCCAATACTTCATATCTTTTCATGATTTCTTACATTATACTTGCTAAATAAACCAAACAACTGGTTATGCCATTGAATTCAAGATCGTTTCTGTTTTTCGAGTACGAAAAGAAAAATCTATTACGAATTTCTCAGTTACGGTTATCGAATTAATTCCAGGTTTAGGCATTAGGTGGTTCGGTAACGAACATGTAATAATAATAATATTTGCCTGTGTACTGCGATATCTGTCCTATCAAGAGTAGAAGGTTAATGATCGACCGTGCATGCAAACAGGCTCAACAATAACTAACTAACTAACTAGCTAACTAACCAAATCACTCCAAACCTCTAGTTACTGAAAAAACGGAAACTTATGATTTCAGGAAAATGATGACTGAGTGGAGAATAGCCGATAAATAATTGAAAAGGATATTAAGAAAGGGGAACATTATTAAGGGCCAAAATATTTCAAGAGAACGCTAGTTACTAAATTTCAGTGTCGCCTGATCTTGGCTAAAATGCGGTAACCTCGCCAGTGAATTCTCAAATGGGGAAGTAACTGGTAACGACTAGATCGGATTAACTGCAATGAACTATACTCCATTTAGTTTGCTTCACCAAAGATATGGATATTATCAAAGCCAGCTCGTCCATAGTGAACAAAATAT
>DASWDL010000166.1:0-5645 GCA_036395315.1 Nitrososphaeraceae archaeon | reverse complement strand
AAAATCGATAATAACTCAGATCTTAACCCGGAGAGTCGAGAAATAAGGTTTTCTGTTTCGCAGAACAATAAAGCTAAATGTTGCGCAATTTCATTATTGCCATTGAAAGAAATCGTAGAATTCTCGAGATAGGGTCGCCGAAAAAGAAATGCTTATGGGCATGATTCCGTGATTTGACTTAAGAAGGTAAGCGGAAAAATGAGCGATTCTGAATGCATTCCCGTACTCGAATTATTGTACTACTATATCATTTAAATACTATCTCACTCGTCATTGTTAATAAATGGTTTCGCTCGAACAGGTTCTCACCTCTCTAAGCAAGGTTGTAGATCCTGAATTACACAAGGATATTGTTTCTATGGGCATGATAAAGGAGGTAGTCATAAATGGAGATAAGGTTGGGTTCACGCTCGAGCTCACAACGCCAGCTTGTCCATTTAACAGCGATATTGAACAAGGTGTCAGAGATGCGATAGCTGAATTGGGCGTAAAAGACCTTGATCTAAAAGTCTCTGCAAGGGTAATGGAGGGTAGAACAGTTTCGATGGACGAACTCCTGCCCGGTGTTAAAAATATTCTTGCTGTAGCCAGCGGAAAGGGTGGAGTAGGAAAAACAACGATTTCTGTCAACCTCGCAGTATCGTTGGCCAAGACCGGTGCAAAAGTAGGATTGTTGGATGCAGACGTTTACGGGCCTAGCGTACCATTGATGTTTGGGTTGAAGGACGCGCCGCAGATTGTTAATAACAAGATTGAGCCTGTAGTTTCAGAAGGAGTCAAAATTATTTCTATGGGATTTTTTTATGAACAATCCCAACAAGCGGGTATTTATAGAGGCCCAATAGTTTCTGGGATTGTTAAACAGTTTCTCACGGATGTCAACTGGGGTGAGCTTGACTACTTAATAATCGATCTTCCACCCGGAACCGGAGACGCACCGCTTACGCTTGCACAAACAATACCGATAACTGGAATTATTATCGTAACGACTCCTCAGGATGTAGCAATGAATGTAGCCGTAAAGGCAATAGGGATGTTCAACAAATTGAATATACCTATAGTCGGTGTGATAGAGAACATGTCTTACCTTAATTGTCCACATTGTGATATCAAAATACCGATATTTGGCGAAGGGGGTGGCCAGAGGGTTAGCGATCAATTCAACGTTCCGTTTGTCGGGCAGATTCCGTTGCATCCACAGATCATGGAAGGAAGTGATAGTGGACATCCAGTCACAGTTTCACTTAATTCAACTTCGCAATCTGTTTCATTCGACAAATTAGCAAGGAGCGTGGCAGGCCGAGTTAGCATAATAGCTGCAGAACTTAAGGAACAAGCTGACAGAGAACAAGAAAAAATTGCAGAAACCGCAAGAACAGAGTAAAGTAAAGGATTTATCACTCCTGATAGACTATTGGAACCTCATGGAACTCTCTGTTTATTATATATCTAAACATGCAGATCGACCACGAAATATTAAAAGAGCTCAAGAAACCTCAGGGAATTCTAATTCCAAATAAAGAAATATCCCTAGAAACTCTAAGAAAATACCTTGCTCTTGGGAAAAAAATAATTGCCGTTGGAGATCGTACTGCTAATAATCTTATATCATTAGGGTTAATTCCAGACATTTCAGTAATCGACGGATATGAGAGACGGAAAAAAAGGGATGACCTCTCTATCAAAGACGCATTAGCTTCATTACTCCCTGATAAAAAACCAGTTGTATTGAAAGCTCAAAATCCTAGAGGGACCATATCGTTTGACTCTATGTCCAAAATAAAGAAAACTCTAAAGATCACAAATCACGTAGTTCTTGAAATTAATGGGGAGGAAGATCTTCTAGTCCTTCCCTACGTATTACTGGCTGAATCTGGTTCTATAATTTTCTATGGACAACCATTAAAGGGCATGGTAGTAGTTAAGGTAACAAATGCTATCAGACAGAAGGCTAAAAGGTTAATTGGAAAGTTTGAATCTGATTAACTGTTGTGGGGTATGATGAAACGGTGGCTGTATGAGCAAGAAATTTGGACGATGATTAGAAATTACTGATTTCTGACCCCATTTTTTCCCTATTCTTTTTAAGATTGAGTGTTCCTATGCGGCTTTTGACTTTTATGTAAAGTGCTAATACTCAGTTTTACGAATTTCATTTATGGCAGGCGCAATCACATTTTTTCATCTTTATATCGAATGAACAATCATGCTCGGAACCACAAGATTCTGCAAGGGGCCATTCACCAGGACATTCCGCATGGCGATCCCGCTTACAAAAAAAAGTCAAAAGCATTTTTCAAAACCAAGGACTTTTACGAGCTATTTCGTATATGTGTGTATGTGTCGTTGAGCATTGAAAAGAATTTATTGGCACAAAAAGTCTAAACCACTCAATACCTAACTTTGTGAATGCTCAGAATTTCACTCTAATTAGCCCTGCTAGAAACATTATTTTATGACTAAAATAGCAACTATATCCCGTAATGGACGAAAAAATTGGGGTGGTCTGTATAACAAGACAGGGCATTAATATCGCACGAAAAATCAAGGGCTTCCTACCATCAGTAGTTATATATGCACAGTCAAAACATAATGATTCACGAAACGACATAATTTGGTACGAGGATAGTGCCTCTAATGTTATGTCAATGGCCTTCCAAAAACATTCAGCGCTAATTTGTATATTTTCTTTGGGTGCCGTAATTCGACTAATTTCTCCTTTAGTCTTAAGTAAGAAAACTGATCCTGCGGTCTTAGTTGTAGATGATAAAGCAAATTTCGTAATAAGTGCGTTGTCAGGACATTTAGGTGGCGCCAACGAGCTTGCCAGAAAAGTGGCTAATCAGCTCAATTCTCGAGCTGTAATCACTACCGCCGCCGATGTCAACGAGACGATCGCTGTTGATCTTCTTGGTAGAGATCTAGGGTGGACAATAGAAAATTATGAAAACGTTACAAAAGTCAGTGCGTTCGTGGTGAATGAAGAACGAGTAGGCATATTCCAGGATGCCGGGCAGAAGAATTGGTGGCCACAGAAAAATCTGCCTAAAAACTTGGTACTTGTTGATAGTCTTGAAGATCTGCTAGCTCCAGAATTTAAGGGAGGTATTATTATCTCAGACAGAGTTGTAATCCAGAAAGCCCTGGTTGAAAAATCAGTTATTTACCGACCTAAAAGCTTAGTTGTTGGTGTCGGACTTCATAGAGACACTTCTGCCGAAGATATTGGGAACGGGATTGAGGAAGTATTCAAAAAAAGTCAACTTGTATTTACGTCTGTAAGAAACATTTCTACTATTGATAGTCATGAATTCAACTCTGGGCTAAGAAATTTTTCGAATGAGCGCCATGTACCCTTAATATTGTACAGCAAGGAAAGTCTGGCAGATGTAATAGTGCCAAATCCTTCCCAAATCGTTAGAAAATATGAAGGTATCAACAGTGTCTCAGAAGCTTCAGCAATTCTAAGTTCAGGTGGCAATCTTATTGTGTCAAAGCGCAAATTCCCTCCCAATCTTACCCTTGCAGTTGCAAGAATAGACACAGGTGAAGGCCACGAGAAGGGCAATACTGTTAATTGATCGAGGTAGTAGAGAGCCCGAGGTGACGGAAGAGCTCAGGGCATTATGTGATATGGTAAAGACAAAAGGAGGGTATGATTTATCCACGTACTGCTTTCTCGAAGTAATACCTCCCTTTATCGAGGAAGGGATAGAGCATTGTTTATCTGACAATATTGATTATATTGTAGTGATGCCTTATTTTTTATATCCAGGAATGAAACTGAAGGAGTCAGTTAAACAGTGCGCAAGGATATGTCACAATATGAAAGTTAAGGTACTCTTTACTAAACCTCTTAGCTACCATATGGTTCTCCAAAGACTAATTTTGGAACGTATAGACCAGCTTAAATCAAAAATAAATCTTACGGTGCACAACAGAGATTGTGATATTCTCGTTATCGGACATGGCAGTAGTGATAGAGCTGCTAGAACCGCATTTGAATTTACTATAAATGGAATACTGCCAAATTACAAGAGCGTTAATTACTGTTTCCTAGAGTTGGACAAACCAGACATAGCCGAAGGTATAAAGAAGGTCATGAATATGGGAACAGGCCATTTAATAGTTGTTCCTTATTTTCTTCATGAAGGTGCACACGTAAAGAGAGACATCAAGAATGAATTGGGTTTAGCACTCGCAAAATATAATTGCAAAGAGGTGTTTCTCACAACGCATCTTGGTGCTGGAGATGAATTAGTTGAGGCAGTGATTGATCGAGCGAAAGAGGCTGAAAGTAAAATTGTCATTTCGTGATGAATTAGAAAAACGTGCGCGTTCCAGGGGGATGTCAGAAAAATCCCTGGGTATCGAAGAACGAAGTATGAATATTATTGAATCTGAGGTTGGAAGCCACGACTATAATATGGATCAGTGGTATATCGTAAGGAGGGTTATACATGCTACGGCTGACTTCGATTTCGCGAAAACAGGAAAAATCATTTTCTCAAAAGATGCAATCGAATGTGCGTATCAGGCCTTTTCCGAAAAGGGGATGATATTAACCGACGTAGAGATGGCTCTTTCGGGTATCAACAAGAGATCCTTAGAAAAAATTGGTGTCAAGGCTATTTGTAACATATCTGATGAACGTGTAATACTCAAGTCTAAAAACTCTACTAAAACACGTTCTGCTGTAGCAATGAGATATGCTATTTCAATGATAAATAATGGCATAATAGCTATTGGAAATGCGCCAACTGCATTGCTTGAAGTTATTAATATGATCAGGGACGCATCAGCAAGACCTGCATTAATTATTGGTCTACCAGTTGGCTTTGTGTCTGCTGCTGATTCAAAAGCCGAACTTATGAGAACTAATATTGAATATATCACTAATTCAGGTAGAAAAGGTGGAAGCTCTGCAGTATCCTCAATAGTGAATGCAATGATGTTACTATATATAGAGAAATTTTTGAGTTGATATAAAACCAAAAAAACTTCCAGTGCCTATTTGGCGAATACTAGAATTTGAAAGTTAATCGTGTGGAGTGCAGCATTGTATTGAAATTCTGAAACCTATTTTCGAAATTGGATGATCATCAACAATGAGCTCAAATTTGCGGACTAGGCACCTCAGTTAAAACTTTAGTCCCCAAATAATAGGAATACTGAACTAACTGTATTCCACAAGTTTTAGAACAATTAAATCCTCCTTCTGTCAGTTCTGTTTTTAAAAAGAAAATGTTTCTAATCGCTATTGGTATTGTTAGCCATTTTTTTATTAGGCGTGAAATAGTTGCAAGGACAAATTGTTTGTTATAAGTTAATAATGAATACTTAATTGAAGTCGATAGGTACGAGTCAACATAAATAGTAAATGAAATTGTAACTATAGAATTGAGCATCGTGGATTGTAAATCTGTAGCAGATGTCACTGACCATATGGAAAAGTCTAGGGATGATTAAAGCACCAGAGTAATCTTTCACGTACTGATAGTTTCTTTCGATCCCAAATTTCATTAAGATACGTTCACACCTTCGTGCCTTCAGCAAAGTATCGAGTTATCTTATTCTGTCCTGAATGATCAGCTAGGTCGGACAGCGCAATTCCAATTCTCCGTATTTCGTTGAGGGATAGCGAA
>DASWDL010000165.1:0-2319 GCA_036395315.1 Nitrososphaeraceae archaeon | reverse complement strand
CCTTTAATTAAGTTTACCTTACTAAAAATTAAATTAATTATTAGTTATTACTAGTTAAAAAGTAAATTAACTAATAATTCCAATATATCAATTAACAAAGTAGAAGAGTTAATCTGCTACTAAAAACCAAATATCTACCGTACTACCATCATAGTATAACGAATATTTTCAACTCTTAATCATTTCAATTAGATTTAATGGATCGGTCAATACTTGTTCAATTACGATTAAAATATAATGCAGCTCTTACACCTGCAAATATTCCTAGAGATTCTCTTGTTACCCCAGCTTCTGCACATAGTTTTCTAACTGTATTCTTAATATGTGCTCTAGTCCTAGTAATACCATGCTTTTCCATTACTTCAAGGAGTAGATACCAAACAGTGTTTAAAGTCCACCTCGCCAGATTGACAATGTTTGTGTGCTTATCTTTAGCATTGGTACTTCTAACTCTTATTCTAAGCTATTGCCAAATTTACTTAGTCGCGGCTGCAGATGAATCCTACCTTTTCGTAAGATCTTGGGGGGGACAGGGTAGTAACGGGGGACAATTCGTACTTCCTCATAGCCTAGCAATTGATCCAATAGGGAATGTCTATGTAACTGACACAGGAAACAATCGCATTGAGAAATTTAATCCTGATGGCACTTTAATATCTGCTTGGGGTTCAGAAGGAACGGGTGATGAGCAATTCTCCCAACTGCACGACGTTAATGTTGATCCAAAAGGAGACTTTGTTTATACTTTAGAATTAGGGAACCATCGTGTTCAGAAATTTACTTCGAACGGTACTTTTGTAACAAAGTGGGGTTTTGAGAATACAGGAGGTGAAGGAGCTTCAAGACAGCCTCATCAGTTAGCCCTGGACTCTACGGGGAATGTTTACCTAACTGATAGAGCAAACTCGGAAATACTTGTTTTTGATTCAAATGGCAAATACCTAATGCGGTGGGGGTCTAGAGGAACTAATGAAGGTCAGTTCATAAAACCTCATGGTATTGCTTTCAATTCTAAGGATCACTTGTATATTACCGATATGGGAAATTCAAGAGTTCAAGAGTTTTACAAAAACGGGTCATTCATTACAATGTGGGGGTCTTTGGGACAACAACACCAAAGCATGTTTTCTAATAGTATTCCCGGGATTGCTATTGACGAATCAGATAACGTATACGTAATCGACAGGCAACAATCAATAATACAAAAATTTGATGGCAACGGAAAATTCATTACAATGTGGGGATCTAAAGGTACTGTCTCTGGTACAATGCAAAAACCCGAAGATTTGGCTATTAATTTAAGAACCGGCAATGTATATGTAACGGATACAAAAAATTCACGAATCCAAGAATTCAGTTTAGCAGGATAGGTTTTAGCATCGAGCAGAACCTTCTGCTTTTCCTAATGACTAGCAAAATATGAAAACCTTGTTAAGGTAATTGTAATTTAGTAAATTTGGTCATAACCTTCAACCTGTAGAAATTTGGCTTTAGGCTCCATAGAATAAGCACCAAAAATTATTTAACAAATATTTTAGCATAAATCTTTTACTGACCATCAATTGACATTTACGCGGTATGCAGTAACATATTCGTCCTGATAATCTTTAATTCCGGTATTCGGATAATGAGAAGTGTTATCTACATTAGGTAAGGACAGTGTCTTAACAAGCAAAGTAAATTTGCCCTTTGAAATGGGATCTATCTCCATTCGAGCACCATAAACCATTCCGGATTTCCAGGGTCTGCTATAAAACTGTATAGAAGGATACTGCGCAGCGATAGTGTCGGATTGACCCTCGTACCTTGATCCTATCGGGTCTCCTTTTTCTACGATTAAAGGTTTCTGAGTAAAGTTATAATTTAGAATTCTTATGATATTATTTCCTTTAATAGTTGTCAAGTTAGGGAGGGCTACGGAGATAATCTGAATATCTGCCTGGTCTCCAATGTTGTCTCCTGTTATTGATAACTGAATTGGCTTTCCTAGGGAAACTTCTGTTTCAGAAATGCTGACATTTTTTATGAATGGCTTTGAATGTGACAGGTAGGTGTGGCCTAGATAGTATATTGGAAAATAGTGTAGTGATAAGACAAAGTAAGTTGCCATGGACGCACTAACGATAATAATTAGACCAATAGTTCGTCTCCTCATGCTTATTTTTTTATTTTCTATCACTCTGCGTTTATCACTGAAGGATCGAAGAACTGGTCAGCTGTTCCCATGCTTAAGCATTTCTTAATAGACATAAATTATTTAAACTTGTTAATGGAACAACCTTTTACGCAAACTACTTTAAAAATGTTGAAATAATGGTA
>DASWDL010000164.1:0-5270 GCA_036395315.1 Nitrososphaeraceae archaeon | reverse complement strand
ATTTACATCCTCACTAATCTTTTCAAATTTATACAATTAAATAAATTGTGAGCTCAATCTCACAATTCCCTCTTCAATATTTGTCTTACCAAATTATCAGTGATTATGATATTGATGACATGATGGATTTCCGTTCTAGGTATTTTGGCTGATTCTTCTAGAATGTCTATGCATTTGAGCTTCCAATGGTTGTCCATAGCATTGGACAGTTTGAGGTAGGCGTAATGGAATATCTTTCCTAGACTAGTAAGGTAAAACTTGTCATCCTTTTTTCTAACTAAGCCAGCGTTCATGAGAGCTGAGATATTATTAATGCAATGTTTTTCAGTGATATTTAGTTTAGGTATCAATTCCTCTACACTTCTGGAAGCAATGGCATTAAACAAGGTCAGAGTATTATTGTCAGATAAGACATTGAATATATCGGATGTGCTTACCATATAATCATGAGCAATTTTTTGTCCAACCTTCCGTAAGTGTTGGTCTTTCATAGCTTAGAAGGTCAAAATCTAAGAGGTGATTCTAACCAATGAAGGATAATCTTTAGATATTTTGATCTATCTAAGCGTATATATATTATAATTTAATTGTGTATTTTTCCGAAAAATATGACATTCTTTGTCTTTAAATGAGGAACAGAATAACATCTATATAATTAAACGAATTGAAGCGTTTCATTAGTATGGTGGTTAAGACAAAGCGATACCAGGTTAACTTTAATGGTGCTTCTTACAATGTCAGAACTGGAGCATATGAGAGAAGGGATGTTAGGAATATGACCTATGCAGAAGCCTCTAAGGATAAATGGAAGTGTGAAAAATGCTCAGTCACCTTTTCATCTATAAAAATGCTAATGTTTCATAAAAATCAAATTCATTCATACTAATGCATCTGTGATAAACAATCCATTTAACCTACATAAGCAGTTGAAAATTACGATAGACCAAAAAACATGAAATTATTATTAATTGTCATCATCGTAGTAGTTTCAGGTATCATTCATCGGTGGTGTAGTTAGTTCCATTGTTTGGGTTAAAGCACAAATACAAAATAATTTAGATAAAGGGTGTAGACCTGAAGCATGGAACCAATGGTTTATTCCAACAAGATAGGCATGTCCTGAAGGTATAAAGGATGATTAAGTTTAATGCCTTTAGAACAGAAAGTTATACTTCAGATAAATGCCACCATAATAGCCGGAGCTTTAATCTTCCTGACTGTTGTTGTAATTTCTACTTCTAATACCTCTCAGTTTTTGGATAAAATAAATGCCTTAACTATTGGATTGACTACTGTTATGATATTTGGATTGTCTTCTATCTTTGCAATTGGAGAAAGGAAAATAGCTGCAACGCAAGTCATGAAAATTGGTTTTGTAATGCTTGTGCTTTTATCAGCTAATCTTTTTATTTACAATATCTATAAAACAATTCAGCAAGGTATCCAGACAGCCATGGTTTCAATTCTTCTTTTGAGTAAAGTTAATTGTACCTGTGACGGGAATTTCTTCCATGCCATCGTATGAAAGAATGATTAGCCGTAACTGTAACCTCAAACAGGAACTGCAATTTGTCTTGTGTAGGAGAGTCAGTCATTACTGCTGCTATGTTAAGTTGTTTTAGCAACTCCCAAGGTCCTTCTGTTTCCCAAGATGGTTGTCTAAATTCAAGGGCATATTCATAATCTGTTGGAAGTCTATCTAGAAATTGCTCCGTGTTGGAGAATTCTTTGACAGTAAAGCTTGGTGGCAACTGGATAGTACAGCTCCCAGTTTGTTTGCAGTTTTAAGTGGAGATATCTTATCACGCACCAGTACTTCGTTCGAAGGTTGTTTCTAGAAAATGATACATCTCTCCGTCAGCACGTAGGGCCGCCCTTATCCTTTTGAAGAAATAGGATTATGTCGTGCATCAACTCCTTTATTAGTCGCTTGGTAGTTTGGTTCTTCAAGAGCACACAAATCTAATTTTCAATTTCAACGAAAAGGGAGGCAGGATTATACCAAAATATATAATGTCATTCATTACTTCATGTCTAGCTACTTATGCGAACAAAACAATTTCCTGTGGCCACGATATCCATCATTGTACTCAATGGTATAATTTTTGGCATAGGAGTATTATCCGGAGAGCAAACGCAAATTATTCAAAATTACGGCTTTATTCCTAGCCGTATTTTTAGTCCGGATGATGGAAACAATAACAATGATTCCCAACAAAATTCATTAACTTCTTTACTGCAATCCTCAAAACCACAGTCGTAGACGTTGCTTGATTTGCTAACAAGATTGTTCTCTTCTATGTTTGTGCATGCAAGTATTCCCCACATTGCATTTAACTTGTTTGCATTAGCTTATCTTGGCGTGTATGCTGAAAGAGCGATTGGAATTCCACGGTATGTGTTGGTGTATTTTACATCAGGAATCGTGGCAGCGCTATTCCACGGTGTTATATCTTCTTATGTTTTGCATAATGGAAATGTAGTATCAATAGGCGCATCAGGAGCAATTTCTGGTGTACTAGGAGTAGCGGCCGCAGTAGGTAATAGAAGGGCGTATTATTGGTTAGTGCTCCAAATTGTTTTTGCGATAATTGGGTCGATAAATGCACTTCCTATAGCATTCACTGCCCACATAGGTGGATTTATCGCTGGTGTGGTAATTACCAAAGTATTGGTAAGGTTAGAGCAGTCAAAAAGAAAGGCAAGATATTTTCTACAGTGATGAGATAAACCATAGATACAATTGGTTAATTCTACTAATAACAGAATCATTGCGTGTGTGTCGAGACACGGGTGAATCGGTTGGCGGCCTTTTCTGTTCGACTAGCAATTGGAATACTAAAGACACCATAGATTAGCTTGCCAAGAAATGATAAGGGAGATTTCACTGCTATCAGCGTGTATTCCTGGTTTTCTACCTGCGTGATGGTGCTGCTCGTGGCGTTAACAGCGGATGAAATAAGGGTACCGTTACCAACTATTGCTAGTTTGGTTCATACCATGCTAGCTAGTAAGAAGCATGTGATGAATATGGAAAATGACCTCTATATCGCCCTTCGCAGGTTAATTCGAAAGAAGAGTTTGGTTCATTCTACCGTCAATTTCTTCTTCCTTTTTGAATTGTACAAATATCTAGAGCGGGTGAAGAATCTTATTTTGCTTCATATATTGTTTGATTAAACTAGTTCTAGTGAACAACGAGTCCATAGTGCATTGCACTGCATTCCAGCTGTTTTCATTAGGGATTAAATATCAACGTAACGCTGTTACTTTAGTAAAGAAAAGTTTTGACTTTGATACAAACAAAAAAATAGCTTTTGAGTATTATTCATACGATTGTGGGAACAACTTCTTCAATCTAACCTCCATTCACCGAAGAAATAGTCAGAGCCAAAGTTAAAGCTGCACAAGATGCTTGGAACACTAAGAATCCGGAAATCGTAGCGCAGGCTTATACTCCCGATTCCCAATGGCGTAACCGTACTGAGTTCTTCAACGGTAGAGAAGCAATAATAGAGTTCCTAAGAAGAAAATAGTCAAAGGAACTAGATTATCGACCTATGAAAGAGCTTTGGTGCTATACTAGAAATCGAATTTCCGTGCGTTTTGAATACGAATGGAGAGATGCTGACAACGCTTCTCTGTCAACGGTTCATGTTATATGACTAAGGATTTTTTCTGCGCCGAAAAAATTTAATAAATTGGGTTCAATTTATGCCTCTAATGACGGCATAAGCAAAAGTATATTCTCTAGACTAAGATCAGACTTCTTACGATCTGTTAGATGCACTCCGGCTAAGTTTGAAGTGTTATAATGTTGAATAGATCAAGATAGGCTACTTCTACTATTCTCTTATTTGATTTATTGCTTCGGGCACTGAAGGACGTCTCAAAGGCCAATGCATTCATACATTGATCCGGGGGCTGATAACGTTGACAATGGCCTGAGCAATGACATCATGGTAATCGTCACGGGCCTTCTTGAATTGTTCAATTTGTATACCATTTGTGGAAGTGAACAGATCAGAACCGGAAATTCTGGCGCATCATGATTGATATCTTCGTTGGAAAATGTTATTCACAAGCATAACAATAAGACATGACAATATGACAATATATACATGACAATATATATATTGTTAAAGCAAGGCAAAAAACTGATCTGTAATATTCAGTTTAAAAATATAAAAATATTTTCAATTTGTACTTGAATGACCAAACTGTAATAAACTATGGTACGCTTAATCTAATATTGGCAAATTCTGCAGGGAAAAATAAAAGTTTTACATGTCCTATTTGTAGAATTAATTTTGTAGACCAATTAACACTAGATGCAAACAAGAAAAAGGAACATAGTTTAGAAGCCGAGTCTCCTGCCGGTTTAGGCTAGGCATAGTTACAACCATGCCTTCGCAAAACGAGGTAATGATAGTCAACGACGATACAGATTTATTGAATCTGTTTAAAACTGCCCTTGATCATGAGCGAATCGAGACTGTTGTTTTTACCAATCCAGCTTTGGCTCTAGAAAAAATTAAAGTAAATCCAAATCTGTTTTCACTAGTTCTTATCAATTATGCAAGTCAAATAAAAAAGTCACAAAGAAGATTTGCAAAGGAGGTCAAAGCCGTAAACGACCGAATAAAGTTACTTCAGGATATAACTTAAGTGAAGAGGATATACTAAACGGTGGATATGACAGATTTTTACGACTTCCAGTTAACTTAGCTGATCTTAATCTGGCTAGCATTTCTTGCCAGAGAATAATTATACTGTAATAACTTTATCCTTGTGGTATGCCATCAGTTCATTTGATTCTTCTTCTGTAAACATGCTTTCAAAATCACGCTTATGGTATAAACACAACTCCTTCCATTTTTCTACTTTCGGATCTTTCTGAAGATTTTTCTCATATTTTAAAAGATGGGAAGTCTTGTTTATATGATGAAATACAGACATGTCTGCAATTACGCACACAGTTTTATCTTCAAACTGATTGACTAATTTCTTTGTCAACTCTCTTAACCGCTCTACATCTGGAACTTCAAAAAATGGGTAATCAATTGCCTGGACTATATCTAGAATAATAATAGATCCATTCTGTTCATATTCCTTGACCTGAATTCCTTTTTGACCCAGAAAATATCTCATGTTCTCTGTCGTATCGTAATAGGGAAGAAACAATATTATCGACTCAGGTTGATCTTCCATTTGCCTTTTAACATAGTTGGCATAGACCTTTCTCATCGTTTCTATATTAGAATATAAAA
>DASWDL010000163.1:0-4912 GCA_036395315.1 Nitrososphaeraceae archaeon | reverse complement strand
TAAAGTTAAGAAGGTTTCTAGTTACTTTATAAAGGAACAATCTAGATGCATCAATATATTTTCCTTCAGCTCGTTTTTCAAAGTATTCGACCATACCGACCCCCGCATTGGCTGTACATGATCCTAATGATTTCTGGTCTTCTATTGGAGAACACCATTTTCTAAGATCCTGTTTCGAAGGAAGAGATTCCTTAAGAACGGTGCTCTTAAGATTCTTGTCAAGATCAACTTTCTTAAACATTGCAGCTACTCCAGTTGTTTGGGGGGTGTAATCTTTAAAACTTGGATAGTCTGGAAGCCAGCCTAATCCCTTACTTCTGTTATTATGAACAATATTGCCCATTATCGGAAATTCATAATAATGACTAATAAGTCTGCCGATTTACTATCCCATGCGATCTTGGTTAGCCTTCAGTTTCGTATTACTACCTTTTGGGATTTTCTTTCATCATACGGAACATTACTATAGATTTGGCCAAAGGTCAATTGTGTTGTAATCCATATTGTATAGAATTTGTGTAAAAGTAGATAGAATAGGTTATAGTGAATTGAACATCTGAGTGCCTATGTAACACAAAATATCTATAGACATTTAATGGAAATTCGAAGGGTATGATATTGGTCCTAAATCGAACGATTCGACACTTAGGCGGTTACTATACTTGTCACCACAGAACGAGTAGATTTAAGCTTAAAAGTTGAGAATATAAGAAAACAATTTAAAATTTTTCATAATAGAAAACCATAATAGGAACGCCAAAAATATAATTTTAATGCATAAAATATTAGTAGGATTGCTTAGCCTTGTGAAGGGTCATACAACCATTGGAGTAGCAAATAGGAGAGACGCTAGTCACAACTGATATCCCCCAATTTTTTGAAATCAATCTGCATCCATTGAGTTAATTTGAATAATAGCACCATGGTTCAGTTCACTTTATATCTATTCAATTTTCTCTAATTCTTTTTAACCTCTTTTAAGACTTGGTTCAAATACTGGTTTATATCCTCTTCCGTAAGAGACGATTCGACCCCCGTTTTTTCTGACATCAGCTCTTGATTGCATTTTATAGCCCTTATTACTTTGCTTTGTATTTCCTTTTCCACCTGAGCCATTCCAATGCTATCGAGGAGTCTTGGCTCAGCCTTAGCGAGTTTTTTTATAGACCGACGTAAGGATATATCTTGAGAGACGGATAATGCAGAAGAATATATCCCTATTAGTATAAGATATGCAGATAGTCCGGCATATGCAGCAGCAATGAGCCCAAACGGCGGATATGGTGCTATAACCAGAACAATAGCCTGATTTGATATAAAGAAAAAAATAAAACCATAAGCACAAATAATCATATAATCTCTTATAGTGTTACCATGTGGTAGGTTCTTTGCGACGAACCAGAATGCAAGGCCAAAGAAAATTCCACCGGCAATCTTACTGAGTGTGAAAGCTAGAGTTAGAATAGTTGAGTAGTAAACAGGATCTTTGCTAATGATTTCATTAATCACATTTGGGAAAAGGGTTAAGAATTGAGACAAAAAGTATATCAAAGGAATACTGACAAAGATCCAGTATTTTATTTTTCCCAGCTTACGTGAATAGTGATGTAGAAGAAGTACGGTAGCAGCCCAAGTTAGAAGGAAAGATACAATTGTGCTCACAATGTACAAAAGGTAAAATGCTTGCGCTAGAGACACAGGATAACCACTACCCCCTCCAAATGGTCCTATCTCAGGAGGTTTGGCTAGCAACAAATAATCTACGTAGATCAAACTAAAAAAAGAGTTGATTGCGAGGCTTATGCACGTTAGGGTATAACATAGCCCGACAGAAGTCCTATTTAGCCGGAACCATGAAATGAATCGTAAAGACAGCGATCCAAGTAAAATCAAAACCAGCAGGTAACTAAATGAGGTCACTCCTATCAGAAGTACTGTGCTGTAAAAGTGAGCAAAAACAATTTGCAAAACTAAGGACACAAGTATTACAGCCAAAACATACTGAAATACTCTGAAGATATTCTGTATCCCTTGCAAATGCAGAGCTACGCTCGTTTTCAAATTGGTAGCTTTGGATTTGACGTATTGTATCATTGTAGACTGCCCAATTATGGCTACAAGTGATAAAATTATGAATGCAACAACCTTTAATGAGGTAGAAGACATATACAGATTTAGTCCTAAGCCGTATATCTTAATCAGAGATATATCTACGACAAGTGCTATGATTATCGTGACAAATACGGCAAATGCCCTGCGATTGGTTTGCGTTAAGAAAGACAAAAACATTGATATCCAATCAAAGATTATCATTTTAGATGTAGAGCTTGATGCGGGTTCTTATCTCTTACCTAGCCCTACTAATCAGGCAAAAAGGTAATTCTTATTAACTTCTATTGTTTCAACTGAAAATATGTCTCGAAAAAATCATACAATTCGATTTGAAAATAAAATTAAGGCAATCTCTGTAGTTTTCGGACTTGCATTTTTTTTTATAATTATTTCTTCTTCGACGTCAGTCCATGCCATTGACACTATCTTTCCTCCTGGGTCGAAACCGTATGGCCAAACGTACGGACAGTGGAGCATAAAGTGGTGGCAATGGGTATTGTCCATCCCAACTGATAGAAACCCAATAAATGATGATAATGGCAAATATTGTGATACCAGCCAAAACGATCCAAACGTGTGGTTCCTTGCCGGAACTGGCGGGGGTAAGGTCGTACGTGATTGCACAATCCCTTCAGGAAAAGCCATTTACTTTCCTATCCTAGATGTCGAGTGCTCATATGCGGAGTCTACCACCGACAAAACAGAAGCCGACCTGCGAAGATGCGCTCATGCTGACCAAGATACTGTCTCACACTTGACGTTAAGAATTGACGGGCTCGACATTCAAAACTTGACGAATTTTAGAGTAGATTCTCCTTTATTCAATTTTACTACCCCGGAGAATGGGTTATTTGACTTACATTCAGTAACGACACAGGCGGTCTCTGACGGATTCTTTGTTATGGTGAAACCACTCCCAGTTGGTTCCCATGAAATTCATTGGTCAGGGATTCTAGGTAGTCTTACATCAACATCACCGCAAATTCAACCTGAGGATACAACCTATCGTCTAAAAGTGGAGTAGAGGCATCGAACTAGCGAACACAAGATAAAAACGCTAGACGCAATCCCAACCTTTCAACTAAACTCTAGTAAAAATTAATTTATTCCTCATAACGATACTGGAAGGCATTTTGTTTTGGACGTTCAATTTCCTTTTGGAAACAAGCCCTACTCTATAAAGATGCTTATCTATACAGGAATGGACAAGTTAATCAATATACCGGGTTATTTTTAACTTTTACAAGATTAACTAAGTCATATGAGGTGTTCGATAATCACTTTCCGTGTCGTCTAATGAAATTCCCCTTTCCCCTTTAGTTGGTGATTTACATCATTTAGACTCCAAAATCAATCCGACGATGTCTTGTATTGTCTCACAGTAACGTAACTGGATATGACTTTTTTTTAAACTTCTTCATCCTGCTCTTATTGGTTATATACTAATTCTAGGTTCTCTAACTGTGATAACATGCCGAGCTCGCACGGCGTAATTATTAGAATAACCGGTTAGCTCCAATAGGTGATCCCCAATGGGAAGAGGTTTTATAAATACCCAGTATCCTACGGATACCATGTGGACTTCACCTGGAGGCACATCAATTACATTATCTCGTGGCAAACCTCTTACTATAAATGGTGTGGGGTTCGCCGCATTTCCTCCTCCCGTCTCCATAAGGCATGGGTCAAGAGAAATTCCATCCAGTTTTGCAACTACTTCATAGACTCGTCCTACGTCGTTTCTTGCTTGTGCTAAAAGGTTATTATAGGTAGCCTGATCATCCGCACCACGAAGTGAAGGGAACTCTTCTACTGAAACCCCATCAACGTACACGGGAGCAGCAATTGCCCACCCCTCTCCATTCAGCGTCAATATGGATCTGTGGTTTTCTGTAGGACCATACCCGCCGGGGATATTCCAAACCTTGTTCTCTGAGCCAATCATCTCAGAAGGAACAGATCCTTGGGAGTCATCGTAGTCATGTCGTCCTACATATCGTGGCGAAAAGGTTGGGTGACGGTCCTCAGATATGTTAAGAAACCAATACCACCAGGCTTTAATCCAATCATTTTGATCCCTTCCCTTTACTATGTCCTCATCATCATATTGATCACTCAAGACTTATCCTATGGTAGGGTTTCTTTATATCTATTTCTACTAGTATCTGTATATCTATTCTGTAAAACGGTAATAAGGTTCGCAAGATCTCTTACAATACCAATTTGAATTTCTAGATTGTCATGGTTACCTTTAGGTTACAAAATAGAATGGTGGATGACAGGCTTAGAATACTTAGCAGTTTAAATAATAAGTATGGTTAATGACAAAAAGCTACGATATGGGAAGCTCATCCTGCCAATTATTATTTCCGCGTAATATCGATCCGTATGGTAAATCTTGGGAGGAATGGGCCGCTTTATGGTGTAAATGGTTGTTGTCTACTCCTCGGGACAAAAATCCATCTGTAGATGAGGATGGTCAAAACTGTGCTGAAAATCAATTCAATCCTCGTGTTTGGTTTCTTGGCGGTACATTCGGAAACTATAAAGTTGTAAAAAGAAAATGCACAGTACCTGGAAAAAGAGCAATCCTTTTTCCAATACTCGAAAAGGAAGACTCTTTTGTAGAAGATTCAGATCTGAAGACTGAAGAGGATTTGGCCGTGAGGGCCAATCGGGCAATGGATGCGGTAACACTTCTATCTGCTAAAATTGACGGAATAAAGATTCTAAATTTAATGGACTATCGTGTGCGATCCAGGTTTTTTGATTTGAGTTTACCTAAAAATAATGTATATGA
>DASWDL010000162.1:0-5520 GCA_036395315.1 Nitrososphaeraceae archaeon | reverse complement strand
AATATTTGCTTCAATTTTAACTGTGTTCTTAGCTAGCCTAAAGTTAGCAGGTTTGTGAAGCCTATGGGTTAACCTATAGCCAAATGTTAAATAATTCAAGATTATATACAGTATTACTTCGTCAACGGTATCTCTCTAGACTGGGCTGAAGAGTTTAAGCCATTCCAGGTCCAGCTAGGGTTTGTTAAAATTTAATAACAAGTTTCTCTAAATTCTTAATAACGCTACTTCAACACTCTGGATAGGAATACCGGCTGTCACTGGTTTTTTCCTATCCAGATATTCAATTCTTAAATATGGTTTATCTGAGTAGCTCTGGATGAGAGATGGAATCAGACATAGCTCTCCTAGAGTAGTTTTAAAATCACATATGTATAGCTGTCAATCTGGGGAGCATGTAACCCTGGAAAAGAATTATAGAGAAAGGTATAAGTCAGATAATGCAACCCTAACAGAAATGTTAGGTTCTATTGGGAATTGTTGCTTGCTAGAACTGACAGCTGATCAGATTGCAGAACTGGATAACCCAATACTCCTATATGAAAATGATAATAATACGATTAGAACTATAGGTTGCTGGATTGATAAGACTACCATTAACATTGCTATCTATTTTAAAATAGCTCCAGATAGATATCTTAACGGTGTTCTAACTGGAAAAATATGGCTTGTTGTTAGGGATTATCTAAGTCTTACACTTGTTGATATTATTTAATGTAAGTATCTGCTTACTCTAACTATACTTGGTGAGCATTGATGCATACAATCACTTAATCCCGAAGGATGATTTCTCGTAATTCCTGATCTTCTACAAGAGTGTTTATTAGTTTTATGAGTTCATGTTGTGGAAGATTCTCTGGAGTCTGCAATGAATCTATTGCCTTTAGCTTCCAGTAATTACTTACAGCAACTCCAACTATGCTCTTTAGTTCATATATTATTTTTCCCATGGTTGTTAAATGGTACTTTCCGTTTTTTCTGATGAGCAATCCTTGCTTTGTAAGAGAGTTCATCTTCGAATAGTACTGTTTTCTCGTTAAATTGAGATTTTGAACTAGGGTAGAACTATTACCAGGACTCATCGCAACAGTATTGAATAGCATAAGTGATTTGTCATCTGACAGCGCTTTGAAAAGAGCTGAAATTTCGGGGCACTTTTGTTCGTTCTGTTGTCTAAGGCTAGGGATTTTTTTTTCTACGGAGAGCGTATGGGGAGACACTTTTATATTTTATCCGTAATCGAATAATATAAAGTTTATGATATTGGGTTGACACAGCAATACCACCCATCTCATGACAATTCTTAGTTACGAGCTGTTGGGCCCTACTTCGTTCGGGCCCCATTGATAAGAAACAAGGAGTAATCACATAGACATGGCAAAGGAAGAATAAACGCACCTGGCAAATTTGATTGTGCAAGACACCACAAAGTAGATATGCAAACTAAAATTTCTAGAAGCTTGGAATGGTGGGCGTTCAATTATAGAGGTGAGATTAGATTTTACAATTTGATATTAAGTTTCATCGAAAGTAGATTTATCGGCATAGATGGGATTTTCTATTTTCTATGGGGTTGTATGGGATGATAAAATAATTATAAAATGTTATAGCGGGCCTAATGAAAGTAAGTTGCAAGTACTTTCTGGAATTAATAAATCTTGTTACTTTGGAAGGGATAATCTTTGAGTAGCCTCTACGGACTGATAACGTTGTTTGACCTATAAACCGATATCTGACTTTGCAGTTTGGAACTAACCACTCAGCCATTAATCACGACATATAATCAACCTATGGTCAGGCTTTATGTGGTCCCCTGCATAGTATCGTGATATTTCTCATTAAGATACAAAAGTTATGACTCCCCGAGCGTCGACACCTACTAAACCAACGACATTTGCTTCCTTTGAGGCGCATTGAATTGTTGATTAACGCAATGCTGTTCTAGGATATTGAAAAAGTGGTGTTAGCACTCAGGGGACCTAGTATAGCAGACACAGTATAGTTTCCAGGGTTCACTTGATTTCCCTGAGCATCTGACTGATTCCAAGGAAAAGTTCTAGATGCACCTGCATCTGCAGCCGCAACTAGTATAGGAGCGCTGGTATTAATAATCTGGTAATTCAAACCTGTTGTGGGATTGACGATCTCTAGAGCAAAATTCAGACCTGAAGTCCGGAAGGGTTGACTTCCATTATTTTCTACGGTGATTTTAACGTCGTCGCCAGGATGGTAAGTTTTCTTATCTGTTCTGACTGCTATGGAGGCATTAACATTAGAGCTCGAAGTTATGCCCGCATTGTTTGGAGATCCCCTAGCAGTACACTGTGATACCGCACCTCCTCCTCCACTGGGTGGAGGAGGACAAATATCAGTTGAAGGACATTCTCCAGGCGAGCTCACTAAATTGCCATTAGTACAACGTATTTTCCCTTCTTGCGCAAAGGCATTCGTTGTGGTTCCCATGTTATAAATGACACTAGGAACCAAAAGAGCTTGACAAATTGAAATTATCAGTAAAAAGGTGGTGCCTGTACCTTTAGACAATAAAATAATATTCCAGTTGTAGAATATAAACATACAAGTGACACCTGAAATTAGCTCTATGCCGCAGTAAATTATTTAACAATTACCTAAGAGTAGCAATTGATTATTGGATGATTGTGATTTTTGAATTAATCTAACCCAGAAGCAATTTGTATTAAAATCGAGGGTATTCCAGACCGAGATTCGGCGGACTTGGTACATTGAGCGGCAATTATTGTCCTATTTCGTTGTTCATGAATTAAGGGGATTGTACTCTAATCGAGTTATATTAATTCTATCTCTAATTTTCAATTGCCACTAATCATCAGTCAAAGATTGACGCAACGTCACTCTTTGCGTGGGACACTACCAAGGTAGATGTTCTGCTCTTTATCGTAGGAATAACATCCGTTCCTTCAATTAAGCATATGAAGTGTGTATTATTGACATAGCTTAACCTTGTTAATCTAATTTCATAAAATGCTTTGTCACAGTATTTTACTAATGACGAAGAGTGTAACAATTTATACTTCGAACTACTTTGTTGCTAAACGCGTACTTTCCATCATAAAGAAGAGGCAGAATGGTAAATGCCATTTCTGTGGGGTAGATTTTCTAACTGGCGATATTATTATAAGCTGTGGCCATCGTAGAAGTTATTATCATAAGAAATGCGCAGAAAGACTCCATATCCTGTAGTGACCGCATAGATGATCTCTAATTCACTACTCTAAATAAAAGTAATGGTCGATGCTGGTTAATAATGGCAGCCTCAGAACCAAATATTTTGTGCGACTTGTTGGGTAATTTTAGAACCGTGAAAACAATATCAATTTGGCTAGGTTCACGTAATATTCCAAATTCATATTAAACGTCGTACTATTCAAAATCGAATGCTTGGAAATCCCTATTCTCAAATTTGATAATCATAACATGGTTTAAATGCCGATGTTGTGCACTGAGGACCGGAATATTGTCATAGTACCATGTTGCTGGTGAGATTTAACTCTGACATATGAGCTCTCTGAAATAGGGTTGATTTGACAAATTGAGACTGTTAAAGTCTTTACACGAGGCTAGACTCTTATTATTTGTAATGATTTTGTTTGGATTATTCTCTACGGTAGAAATTAATATTACATCTAAAATCTTGGTTTATGCCCTAGATACTACTGGTAAAACACCAATTCTCATCCAGAAGATGAACCGAAGTGACATCATTGTGCTATTGGTCAACCTCGAAAGAATGCGGACGCAGATGTTACTAAGTCAAAAAAGTCTAGAGCAAAACGATCCAGAAGGAGCTTTCGCACATGCATACATACCTCATTCGATAATTTTTCCGGCATTGAAAAATACACTACCTACTTTTATAGACAGTAATAGTACTGTTTCCGTAAAAAATATTGAATCATCATTGGCCGACATAGCATTCATGATAAAAACCAATAATCCTTTAGATAAAGTGAGCCCTAAGATTCAAAGTGTTATCCAACTTATAGGTGCTATCTATACCCATCTTATAGGACCAGTTACTCAGACAAATAAGGACCTATTTGGTCAAAGTGCTGTACTTCTGCTAGATGATGCCGATAAGTCATACAAATTGTCCGGTGTTGCAACTTCCAACAATACAATTTCTGTGCAGCAATCATCTAATAAACATGATTTCAAAGAAATAGATTACCAAAATGCTCTAGAACTAGTTCATACGTCAAAACAAAACTATCAGACAATAGCTAATTTGACATCTTCCAACAAGAATTCAGAGATCAATCTGGCTTATACTGAATTACAAGATCGGATTATAACAAGGTCTGAAAATAAAGAAGTGTCCGGATTAATCTCATTTACACAGAAATTGATAGGAACGTCATTATTGAATGACGCCCAAGCAGCAGGAAATAATTTCGATGGCGTAAATAGTATCCATTATTCTCGTTATTTTTCGACAATTGATGTTTTGCTTCATAATGTGATTACAGAAGTGACGAATGGCGATTATCAGAAAGCTGATCAGTATGCAGTCACTGCATACCTTGACAATTATGAATACTTAGAATCGCCAATCGAAAAACATGATAGTAAACTTAAATCGGATATTGAAATCCAAATGAGGGAAGGGCTAAGGCAAATGTTGACTAAAAAATCACCGTCCCAATCAGTTACTACTTTCGTTGGCAGTTTACTACTTAACCTTGACAAGGCAAAGTCCCTTCTGAAGAATGACACTTCTCAGCAAGCAAGTATAAATCAACCAGAAATAAATGCCGTTCTACTAGGGAGTAACGTCAATACAAATAAGATTATAAATAATGGAAATCAGGATAAGGGTTTTGCTGACATTCAAGCATTAAGTAAGGGATTTGGGGTTTACACTGGCGAAAGGAAGCAAATAGGACAGGCAAACGAGTCATCAAAAGGTTTGGTTAGAGAGAACATCGATCAAGTTAGAGTGAAGCTAGACGATACACTTCGCCTTTATAAGAGTCATAATTATGATGCAGCGTTATCTTCTTCGCGAGCTGCATATCTTGACAGTTATGAAAATATTGAAGTACCTTTACGACCAATTAATCCAGATTTCACTTTAGATATGGAAATAAAATTTGCAGAATTACGAAATCTTATTCAGTCACATGCCCCTTACGAAAGTGTCCAGAATAAGGCGATCGAGATTAGAAAAGGACTTGATGAATCTGAAAGGCTGGTTTCTGGTACCGGTGTCATTGCTCCCACGATAGCTTTTTCAACTTCCTTCTCAATCGTGTTTAGAGAAGGTCTGGAATCTGCATTAATTATAGGTGCGATACTTACCTATTTGGAAGCATCTAGGAATGACAGGTTCAAAAAGCATGTTTATTATGGCATCGCTCTCGCGTTAGCAGCAACTGGTATCACCTGGTTTATCGCGGAATACATAATCTCAATTTCAGGAGCAAACAGAGAATTAATAGAGGCAATAGCAGGTATTTCAGCCGTAGGCGTACTTTTTTG
>DASWDL010000161.1:0-1867 GCA_036395315.1 Nitrososphaeraceae archaeon | reverse complement strand
CAGGATTTCGTCTCTGATAGATTGGGCGATAGAAGCCCTTTATCGGTCATACGAAATTTAAGTCAAGACATGACTAATGAAACCAACTTGGCCTCAAATCTTAATCGTAGCTACACTTCACCTTTGAAATGAAAATTAAATAATGACATGTCAAATCGTTATTTCCTTTTCCATCCCCTCGAGGAGGTAAAATTAGAGTTACTCTCCGTCCCATGAGAGGATTTCGAAAGATACGCCTGCCAATATTTTTGAATCAGATTGTACGATTTTATCTCATTTTTGTAACGCTGTAGGGAAACCCTTCTGTCAACGGGTTAAGAAGGCTCTTATCTAGATAAAATACAGGATTATTTATCCTACAATAACTTAGGATAAAAAATCTTGATGGTAAATATGAATGGAGATCTAGAATCAGCCTAGGATGCCTATAATAACAATGCAATAATTCATAATGCAAATGACATATAGGAACAAGGAAGAGATATTTGTCTCGATACTCAACACTGCCGGATCGCATGGAGCAAGGAAAACAAAGATCATGTATAGTTCGTTTCTTTCATATCACATGTTGGTAGAGTATTTGGACGTATTGATAGCTAATGGATTTTTGAATTATGAAAAAATTGATAAGACTTACAAAACCACTCCAAAAGGATTTAGATTCCTACAATTACAGGAGAAAGTGAATAGCATACTCAGTGAGAGATTAGAAATAGCTGACAGGATACAAGAGTAATAATGAGGCGAAAAGATTTGAGATCTTATAACATCCAACGTTCGAAACTCACTATATTTTCAGTGCTTTTATTGGTTGGAATCCTCACTTCTAACGCTGTATTTAATCAACAGTCCTTGGCACAGGGCCAAAACCAAAGTCAAAATAATTCATCAAAGTCTATGTCAATGTCGATGTCCATGCCAACAAAACCCGCTTCGAGTCTTACTCCTGAAAGTGTTACAGCTTCAGTGGGTGATCTTGTTTTAACTACGTTCGGATCAAGCGCAGGTTTGAGGATACCTGATCCCGGCAAACCAGTTATGGAAGTCTCATGGATTGGCGGAGGCACATTCAAAGGAAATTCGAATGTATCAGACATGGGTACCGCTTGGGTAGAATTCGGTACAGATGGAATCGCTAGAAGTCATGAACAAGGAATGATTATGAATCAAAAAGGAGAAGTAGCTACATATACATTTCAGGCAATAGGTGCAATGAGTAGTGATGGATTTATTCGCAACCATGGAACAGTGTTCTTTAATACTTCTCCCACAGGAGAATTTGCATCTCTTGCAAAGATCGTAGGCGTGTACGCCGACCAAATAGATGAAAAAGGCAATACTGTAACTAAGGTTTGGGAACTAAAGTAAAAAGGACAGAAACAGAATAGATCAGTAGTTAGCGAAGACCCAATACTACTCTCTTTACAGATTATCTAGCATTTTTCTGGTCCAGATCGAGGTATTCTACCAACTGTGGCTTATTCTTAGTTTGGAAGTAAACAGACTGTGAGGGACCATTTATCTCTATGACCAACCCTTCCCCTCCTAAAAGAGTTGACTTGGGATTACCAAATTTTATAACCTTATAATCAGCATCAAGATTTAGAGCCACAAGATGATAATTATTTAAAATGAATTTTTCGCCTGTTAGTATTTCCTTCTTAATGATATCACCAAATGCGTTCAAGAAGACTTCTCCTTGTCCCGCCACCTTTAGCATAAAAAGTTCACTACCACAAAGTCCTTTCTTCAAACTTTGCCACTGAGTATCAACAGCAATTCCACTGGTAGAAGCAATATAAGATCCGGATTGAACAATAAAATCTTGATCTTTAAGAAGCAATATTTTGATAATATCGCCAAGAGG
>DASWDL010000160.1:0-11099 GCA_036395315.1 Nitrososphaeraceae archaeon | reverse complement strand
TTTTATCACCGAGAGATGAGAGCATTCTGACCCTGTCCCCCAATATAGCACCTCCACTTACAGAGCTAGAAGGATCGACGGCGAGGACCGCGACATTGTAACCGAGGTCTTGAAACTCTGCTGCCAGCTTTCCTATAAGAGTACTTTTGCCTGCGCCTCCGGCTCCGGTGAAACCAATGGTCCTAGCCCGGCCCGTCTTTTTGAAAATTTTTCGTATGATTAATTTGGAATCATGTTCATCATTATCAATTATTGAAATGGCTCGTGAGATCGATCTCTTGTCACCTTTCAAAATACCATCAACAATGGAGTCCATTTCTGTTAAATTCGTTTAAGCATATTAAAAAGTTCTCAGAGGCCAATGAAGGATAGTTTCATAGCTACTAAAATTTTAGAATTATTTTCGAATAAAGTCTTAAAAACTTCGACAAAGATTTTAAACCACGCACGGAGTTTAAAGGTAGATGTCCTTGCAGCAGATCAAAAAGAAACCTATTAGGATCTTAGTTTCAAAGTTGGGCCTGGATGGCCATGACAGAGGCGCCCTCGTGATATGCAGAGCGTTAAGAGATGCTGGCATGGAAGTTATTTACTCTGGCTTATTTTGTACTCCGGAACAGGTTGCAAAAATAGCTTTAGATGAAGATGTGGATGTGGTTGCCATGAGTTTGCTGAATGGAGCGCACTTGACACTTTTCCCAAAGGTAAAGGTGCTCCTCAACCAGCAAGGTGCTAAAAATATTTTGTTGATAGGCGGAGGTATAATACCTGAAAAGGACAAGAGACTCCTGGAAAAACAAGGAATTCATGGCAATTATGGGCCTGGCACGCCATTGGGCGATATAATAGACTATATAACAAAAAATGCCAGGGGTAAGGACAAGTAGTATTGAAGATACATACATACTCTATAGAGTCTTAATGACCAGCATCCTAATTCTCTCGTTTCCACATACTTTTCCTAATTTCATTGCCCACCGTTTCTATCTTGTGTGTTCTTAATTCATTCATGAAACCTTCAAAGGAATTCTTACCGTCCTTCTTATACACATTTAGCCACTCGCTAGCAAAATCACCCGATTGAATTTCTCGAAGAACTTTCCTCATTTTTTCCTTTGCCTCATCATCAATTATTCTACGACCTCTGGTTAAGCCACCGTACCTTGCTGTCTCGCTAACCCTTTCATACATCCCGCTAATTCCATATTTGTGAATCAAGTCCACTATGAGCTTAAGTTCATGAAGGCACTCGTAATAAGCCACTTCTGGTTGATACCCCGCTTCTACTAAAGTCTCGAAGGCAGCTAAAACAAGGGCATGTGCGCCTCCACAAAGATCGACCTGCTCACCAAACCAGTCTGTTTCTACTTCTTCTTTAAATGTTGTCTCTATTACTCCGGGTCTTGCACTTCCAATTGCTTTAGATAAAGCCAGAACTATCTCCATTGCTTTGCCACTGTAGTTTTGGTAAACAG
Organism: Nitrososphaeraceae archaeon; assembly: GCA_036395315.1. GTDB lineage: Archaea > Thermoproteota > Nitrososphaeria > Nitrososphaerales > Nitrososphaeraceae > TA-21. The sequence goes on along the minus strand of DASWDL010000160.1, from coordinate 9,624 downwards.
CTACGAGCGATGGAGTACCAAATCCTTCCTTAAAGAGTTCTCTTACTCGTTGTCCGGGACCCTTAGGCGCAACCATGATGACATCAACATCACTAGGAGGTTGGATCCATTTCCAATGGATCGCAGCTCCATGCGAAAAGCAAAGAGCCTTACCATAACCCAATCTGGGAGCTATGAATTTTTCGTAAACTAATGCTTGTTCCATATCTGGGACCAATATATGGATCACTTGTGCTAAAGTCGATGCCTCAGACATCTCCATAACTTCGTGCCCATCATTCTTAGCTAAATCCCAACTTTTTCCACCTTTGCGAAGACCAACTACTATGTCTAATCCAGAGTCTTTCATGTTATTAGCCTGTGCTCTTCCCTGTATACCATATCCTATAACCGCTACCTTTGCTCCTCTCAGTATATCTAAAGAAATATCATCATCAAACCATTTCTTTGATGTCATATGTCTTGGTACAGTGGTGGTCTATATATGCCGTATCGAAAGCCGGCCACTAATTTTGAATAGAAACACAAGAATTTTTTGAATAGAAACTGCTTTTATCGGTTGTAAAAAACAACTCTCAGTAATCATATTTCCATTTTGGAAAAACAATCCTTGCATTCGACAACAATCCTGCCTTCCAATTTCGCTATGATTGCAAATTTCTTGCCCCCACATTTTTTACAGATTGGGCAAGATCGTAGTGGCAGTTTCATTGGAGTATCTTTGGATTACACCCAAATTATTGCGTTCTCCTCGGTTTAGGAGAAACTTATTTTTTAAATACAGTCGATGGGATGAAACTTTACTAACTGATAAATTTGGGCAATAAGAATTAAGCCCAACAACGGCGGCTACGGGGTTCTAATCCCAGTAGTGGCATGATAAAATCTATTTTAGGTAAATTTCTTATTTTACATAAACCATGTTCATTTGAGCATTCGAAATAGTTCCCAGTGGACTCGTCTGGACAAGAAGGCGACAAACATATCGAGGTGATGTATTTAAGGGGAATGAAAATGATTTTGAGTCACGTAAGACGAGACTAAACATACCAAAGGGGCGATATAAATACCGTTGTCTTTGTCAAACCGCATACTTGCATTGCTTGATTGATGCGGTAGAGGTAAATAAAAAATTCTTTTTAAACATCCTATATGATATGTGGGGTCCGGCTAAGATTTAACATAAGTTATAATTCCTTATTGCTGTCTAAAGAAAGATTAAGCAATCTTTAGTTAACTTACTTAAATCATAGGAGTATGCTTTTTAGTACGCAATGGAATAAGAGTTCTTACGGTGGGACGGAACCTGCCTTCTAAGGAATTAATATTTAAGTCACCTTATATTAGGGTAATAGTTCGTTTTGTATTGAGATTCGGATACCTGATTGGATTTTTGAGTTTCAAATAACATTTTAATTCGAGAGACGCCCATAATGTCATTAATGATTTGGTAGATAGATTCCGGGACGAGATTCTTCCAACTCTTATCATTTACAACACGATTACGAATATTAGTGGCGTTTAGCGTCTTCTTATGGAGGAAAACTGGGATTCTTATTTTAATGGGTCCTCCTTGCGCAGCCAATTCTTTGACAAATTTGTTTCCTGTATAAATAGTATCAAATTTGGGAACGTTCGACTTTACATGTCCTAACCAAATAGCATTATTTTCCAGATTCATTATTGGTATAATGTATACCTTATTCATGTCGATCTTTTCTGCCACTAGCGCCTCGTGTATCATATGCGTCCTCTCTCCCGCTGTGAAAGGATTAGACGGTGTGTAGTTAAATTGTGACGCGGCTATAGCAATTATAATCTCTTCGCACTCCGACATCGCCTGTTGAACAAGGTTCAAATGTCCATTATGGAATGGCTGATATCTACCGATCATTAAACCTCTTTCAGCTTTTGACATTGTGTATTGCAATCTCCAATTTACTTTTCTGTGCCTTTATCAAGTGTGGGTTTATTTTAATAAATAAGGGGTGGACTTTGCCAAGTTCGCTTCCGGGTTGGAGCGCCAACTGGCCCACTGATTCCCATGACTGAATATGTACTGATGGAGCATTTCCATTGGTATCGATACCAAGCTGCATCCAAATCCTTTCAGCAGCATAGGGAATAAAAGGTTCTAGCATGATTGCCAACGATCTTACTGCGTTAATGGCCAGAAATACCATAGTATTTGCGCATTCGGGGGATACCCACGGTTGCTTTCTTTGAAAATATTGATTCAGAGCTGAAGAAAACCCAGTAATTTCTCTTAACGCCTTGTCTATTTCATTATTTGCTAAGTTAGTCCCAACAATATCTCCGATGCATTCCAACTCGTTGAGAATTTTTTTGTCCTCAAAATCGTATTCAGAAGGCGTGGGAATTTTACCAAAGTATCTTCTGCAAAAGGAAAGAGAACGATTGATAAAGTTGCCAATATTATTAATTAATTCGTTGTTTATTTTTTCTGCAAAGGCATCCCAATCAAAGTTCACATCATTCTGGGAATAGCTTGTTATTGAAGCAAGATAAAATCTCAGGTAATCTGGTTCAAATGATTTAATGAATTCTCCGAGACTTATGTACCAGTTCCTACTTTTAGAAATCTTTTGATTTGCGAGCATTAAATGACCACGTGTAGGTATGAAATCCGGAAGCCTATACTCTTCATTAAGCCCCATCCGAATCGCCGGGAGAAAGAGGTAGTGATGATATACAATGTCTTTCCCTATAAAGTGATATATATCAGAAGAATTCCACTTTATTTTTGCGGCTTTTAATCCACCTAAGCAATCAGCTAATGTAGAAATATAGCATAGATGATTATCGAACCAGCCATAAAATACTTTGCTCTCTTCATTCTGGGCTCCTTTGTTACCATCATCGAGAATATCTTCAGATGGAGGTACGGTGATTCCCCACGAAATATCCCTAGTAATGTCCCAATCATGCAAGCCTTCTTGAACCCAATGTAGAACGTATTTTTTGACATCTATTTGAAGCGACTTATTGTCAACGAGCCACTTTTCTAACTTTTTTGTAAAAGAGGAGAGTCTAAAAAATTTATGTCTTGTCTTTTTATTGACTGGTTTGCGTCCACAAAGTGAACATTTTGGGTCAATAATGTGGTCGGGTATCCTTCCGCACTTTTCACAAATGTCAGAGTACTGGTTTTCCGCATTGCAAAAAGGACATCTGCCAATCACATATCTGTCAGGAAGGAATTTTAAATCATATTCACAGTATGGCTGAATTACGTCATTTTCGTATATGTGTCCATTCTTTTGAAGTATCCTGTAAACATCCTGCACAAATTGAATATTGGTAGGCGAACTCGTTTGAGAAAAAAAATTGAACGAAATTCCGAGGGCATCAAAGTCGTTTTTATCCCGTTCGTGCCAGTACCGTACATATTCTTTAGGGTCTTTTCCTTGTTCCTCTGCTTTAACCAGAATGGGTGTACCAAAATCATCTGATGCACACACGTGATATACTTCCATACCCTTCAGGCGAAGGTAACGCGTAAATATATCAGCCGGAAGATAAGTTGATGCGATATGACCGAGATGTATTTCGCCGTTGGAGTAAGGAAGGGCACTAGTTACTATCGCACTTTTATGTTTGCTTATATTGTTGCTCGCTATATTACTCACGTATCTTAATTGGTTTAATTATGGAAATTAAAGGTATCTGACATTAATCTTCATGTAGATATTTAACGGATGTAAACTTTTGTCGTAGAAAATTATTATTTATGCGGTTGTCAAAATCTCGGTGATGGAAGAAGACCAAGAAATCAATTATTCATTGATAAAGTCTGGTATGAAGTCTTGGGAATGGGCGAGCTCACGAATGAATGTGGTAAAGACTATACTGGATGAATTTGCCGCTAAAAAACCCCTAAAGGATATTAGAATTGGCCTGTGTCTACACATTACGAAAGAAACTGCTGTTCTAGCATTAGCACTTAAAAGATTGGGTGGCACAATAGCCATTTGTTCGGCTAATCCGTTATCTGTTCAGGATAACATTGCAGCATTTCTAACTTCAAGAGGGGTAAAGGTATTTGCCCGGAGAGGAGCTACTATGAAAGAATATTATAAATATATTCAAGAGGTCTTAGCCACACACCCCCAAATTCTCGTTGACGATGGATCCGATATGCATGTCATGGCACATTCAAGTGGTAGGAGAGCTATCAAGGGCGGTACTGAGGAAACTACATCGGGTATTAGGAGACTAAAGGCATTGGAAGTAAGTCACAAACTAAAGTATCCTATTGTTGGTGTTGATTACGCAAAAACAAAGCGTCTATTTGACAATAGGTATGGTACAGGGCAGAGCACATTGGATGCGATCATCAGGATAACTGACCTTCTGATTGCAGGAAAGAACATCGTGGTTTACGGCTATGGACCTGTAGGCAAGGGTGTATCAGAGAGAGCACGCGGCTTAGGGGCAAGAGTTACTGTAACTGAGACTAATGCACTTAGAGCTCTCCAGGCACATATGGATGGTTTTGATGTTAAGCAGTTATTCGACGTATCAGGTGATGGTGACATCTTTATTACCTGTACTGGGCAAACAGAGGTAATTCGCAAGGAACATATAAGAAAAATGAAGAGTGGATCGATTTTGGCAAACGCAGGACATTTTGATACTGAAATAGATATCAAATATTTAGATTTGAATTGTGAGAATAGGTATCTTGTCAGACCGTACCTAGAGTGCTTTCAAATTCAGAGGAAGAAGATTTACTTGCTCTCCAGCGGCCGCGTAGTTAATTTGATAGGTTCGGAAGGGAATGCACCAGAGGTGATGTCAATGTCGTTCGCCAATCAGTTGCTATCCATCATATACATTAGCAAGAATCATGGCAAATTAAGGAAAAGGCTTTACGCGGTCCCTGTAGAGATCGATGACCATGTAGCCATGGCTGCCCTAAAATGCTTCAGTGTCAAAATAGATAAACTAACAGATCGTCAGTTAAATTACAACACCTCGTATAATTAAGAGTTTTAACAAATAGTACTCAAATATTACTTTATAAGTGTAAGAAAACAAATAAATCAAAATAGTATGACATGGGTTAAAGTAGCTGAAACGGATGAATTAAAAGAAAACAGTGGAAAGGAAGTTACAGCGAACGGCATAAAAATCGCATTATTTAGAACCAGCGAGGCCTATTATGCCATTGATGCATTATGTAGACATCAGGATGGTTCGCTAGCCCCTGGGGCGGTTCAAGGTGAGATTGTTGAATGTCCTTTACACTCTTGGCATTATAATATAAGAACTGGCCAATTACTAGATTATCTTGACGGTGTCAAGCTAAAGACCTACAAAGTAGACTGCAAAGGATCCGAAATATATGTAGAGGTTTAGTTGTGTTATCGGTAACTCATTTGCATCGGATCGATGCGTAGGTTAAATGTACCTTGAAGTTATTTAATAGCCTAAGCGACGATTATTGCGAAATCAAAGGGAAAATTCGGAAAATCATTCGTATATACTTGTGCGGCATCACCGTGTACGACGACTGTCATATAGGACATGCAAGGACAATCATAATATTTGATGTGTTACGGCGATATCTTAAACATATGGGATTCCAAGTTGTATTTGTACAAAATTTCACTGATGTTGATGACAAGATAATCAATAAAGCTAAAAAGGAAGGCACTAGAGCTATTGAAATATCGGATAAATACATCGCCAGCTACTTTAGCGACTTTTCCAGACTGAATGTCGTTAGGGCAGATTTTTATCCAAAGGCTACAGACCACATCGATGAAATGTTATCAATCATCGGTGTTCTCTTAAGTAAAGACTTTGCATATCCTACCCAAAACGGTATTTATTTCAGAGTAAAGAGATTTGAATCCTACGGTAAACTATCAAGAAAATCTATAGAAGAGCTCGAATCTGGTTCGAGGATCGAGATTGATCCCCTTAAAGCGGATCCGCTTGATTTCGCCCTATGGAAGTTTTCTCAGGAGGAACCAGTATGGAACAGCCCCTGGGGTAAGGGGAGACCGGGTTGGCACATAGAATGTTCTGCCATGGCTTTAAAATACTTGGGCAGCGAGATAGAAATTCACGGTGGTGGGCAAGATTTGATATTTCCTCACCATGAGAACGAGATTGCTCAATCGGAATCTTACTCTAATAAAATTTTCTCGAAACTATGGATGCATGTAGGACTAGTAACTTTAAACACCGAAAAGATGTCCAAATCTTTTGGAAATATAATGAAGGTAAGAGAAGCATTGACAAAATACGGACCCAACACATTACGACTATATCTTCTCAGCACGCATTATAGTAAACCGTTAGACTACAACGATAAATTTCTTTCTGAGGCTTCACATAAATGGAGGCAAATTGAAAACTGTATTTTCGAACTCAGGGCAGTGAAGAATCCAGGTGATCTGAGCATTGATAAGTCGAATGTAGATAAAGTTCTTGTTGAATTTGAATCTGCCATGGATAATGACTTGAATACGTCTCTTGCACTAAGTTTTGTTTTAAAACTGGCGTCTATGGTAAATAGAATCAGTTCGCTCGGCAATCTGACCAATGAAAGCTCCACAGCGATTTTACCAATAATGGAATCAATGTTGGAGGTACTCGGTTTAAAAGTTGTCGACGTTCCTGATGTGGAGAGAATTGACATTGAACAATTGATCGAGCTGAGGAATAAGTTAAGAAAACAGAAACGTTTTCAGGAATCTGACGAGATTAGAAAAAAGCTCTACAATACTTATGGGGTAGAATTAATGGATCATGCAAATCATACAAATTGGAAAAAAATTGAAAATCCAATAGTTGGGAACAGAAGTGATCTTGAAAAGAAAATTTAAAGTGAAATATGACAGCTATCTTAAATTGGAATTGGTGGGCTAGTCGGGAGATTCCAAATATCTTGAATTGTCGACAAAAGTTATAACCTATATTGACTGTACGCATTACAAAAGGAGAAGGTGTAATATGAACCCCGTAGGCATAATTTTTTTAATCTTACTAATGCCTTTTAATATGGGACCCACATGTTGGGCTGCCACCGCAGATTTCCAAACTAAAAGAACTAATTTATTCATAGATAACAATGGGTATCTCCACTTGTTAGGTGAGTTGGTGAACACCTCAGACATGCCGAAAAAAAATATTATTATCTATGCTACATTCTTCGATTCCAAAGGCAACATGGTTGGCAATACAAGTGCAAGTACGGCAGTCAGGAGCATGAATCGAAATTATATATCTCCTTTTGAACTATTACTTTCGGATAAGGAGATCGCAAAAAAGGCAACCAATTTTTCCCTTGAATTTAAAAGTGAGAATAGCGTGGAAAAAAACTATTCGCTTCAGGAAATCTCTATACCCCGATCAGATATCTTTGGATTCTATTATGTAAATGGAAGGGTTATTAATGAAGGAGATATGCCAGCAGCGAACACACTAGTAATCGCAACGTTCTATGACAAATATGGGAAAGTACTTGATATAAGTAAGGCAATGACAGAACCTGTAAATATCACTAGTAATCAAGCAAGTTTCAGCGTAGTGATGGACGAAAGAGAAAGATCGGCGAATATAAAAAATTATAGCTTGATTGTAGATTCTGACCAATATTTATCTCCTCAATAGGTTCCAAAAATCAAAAAAGGCATGGCCGTATTGGTACTGATGTAAACAAAGTTACATATAGCGGCGAATCAGAACAACAACATCATCAAACCTTACAAAATAATGAAAACAATGTGCAAAATGACGATCAATCCCAGTCAAACTTAGAGCAGAAGACTAAAAGTAGCGATAACGTACAGCAGCAACCACAAGATCAAAATCCACAAGAACAATTGTCCTAGAATTCGAGTCGACCCATACCAACCGGACCATGGATTATGAATAATGGAAAAAGTGGAACCATTGAGCCCTAAAAAATCTCTTTGTTAGCCTAATAGGACGTTCTTTTCACGCAAACGTTTCCAACAGAATGATGTACTATTGGCACTATAAACCTTCTTTTTTTCTAATCCAATTTAGATTTGAAGGTTGTCAGATCGGGACCAATATTTTTTTGCGCCCAGAACGATTGCCCGGCAAGAATAAATGGTTGATAATGGGAGGCAGGCCAACGAAGAAGTGATTCTAATCAGTGACTGTAGAAAACCCGGGATGTGGGCATATGTTTTCCACCATTTTACGAACAAAGCAAAATTATACGTAGATTAGTCTATCTATAAAAGAAATATCTATATATCAATATATTTCTTTCATCTCAGGTATGGGACGTAAAGTGAAGGGCGAAGATTTGAAAAGAATAGTGTCTACTAAGTTATCTTCAGACGATTATCTGTTTTTAGAAAATTACGCCTAAATATCTGTAAAAGTTTCGACACCGTATAAAATCTGGTCAGGCCTTTTTACTATTGCATCAATTAACCCCTCGTCGTTTATTCCTGCCGCTTTAGTCTTGAAGCGTTCTATTATCCTGGTATGAATCTTGATAAGATCGTCCTTGGATAAATTTATCAATTAATTAAGAGAAATTAGAAGTTAAATTTGCGATAGCCTTTCATAAATGAGCGGATTCTTGTCTATAGATTCGTCTACCATTTTATCAAGAATCTTTTTCTTGATATTACCATGCTCATCTTTAATGTTCATTTTTTCTTCTTGTGTGGCCGCCATTTTTACTTCCATACTTATTTACTCTTTTACTCTTATTAAATTATAGGGGGGAAAGTTCTCATACATTATTCCTTTCTAAGTAGGTCTTACGTCTCTTTCGTCGGGGAGGTTTAACGATCCGTAAAATATGAAAATCATATATAATATAATATGAAAATGTGAAAAAAAGAAAAGAGGGCCGTACTTATTTGTGATTACGGACCTACGTCGCCAAATATTGAAGCGTTATTTACTAGTGCGGTATCTTTCAGGTTTGCCGCTTGGTTTGAACAATCTAGGACATTAACATTGTCGTTATTCTTGCTATGGTGCTTGTTGGTATTTTCAATTTCGCACTCATTCTTTGCTTTTATTTTCTGAGTCTTGTGGGTGGAATTGCAATTGTTGTCTCCATTATCTTCACAGTGCTTCTTATCTGCATATGCAGCGGCTATTATGGACGAACCAGTTGTCGCGGTTAGTGCTGTCAGAACTGTTACTGACAGAACCACAAACATTAACTTGTTGCTTGTCTTCATTTTTTATCGCAGATTGATACTAAACAAAGTATAAGTATAGTGCGAAAGACGATTCTCTACGAAAAAAAGGGATCTTCGATACTATCTTGTCTCCTAACTTACAGATAGGATATTATTCTGAAATAAAATCAGAAACACAAAATATGAATTGACTTCAGCAACCCATATTAATTCCTTAATTGTAAATTCTTTGTCGTTAAGACAGATGTATACATAGTTTATTATCCATCTGGGCTGGACAGGCTTTTTCTGTGCCTGTCTGTCCAGTTGTTCATTCAAAAACCTTAGAAACGCTTTTAAGATTTTGACATTTCTTTGACCTGAACTCTTGAATTCTTTGACCTGAATGAATTTTGACATTTCTTTTCGAATCGGCTTCTGGCCCTGGATATAATCCCCGGCTCTATAGGCG